>JAEHDI010000615.1 GCA_016880505.1 Bryobacterales bacterium
GAGCCCTCATTGCGCTGACTCCCAGCCAACAGTCCACGCGCCGCAAGATACGCGTCGCGCACGGACTCCGCCGCGAGGCGCAGACGGTTCTGCCGCGCGAGCAGCAGGTTAGTCGGGTCGCGCGTTACAAGGTCGGTGCGAATGTTCGACGACTGCCGGTAGGTTGCGCTCGTCACGATGAGTTTGATGGCAGGAACAGCATCCTCAGGCTTCCCCGTAGTTCCGGTAGAGCCAGCCGGGGTCGGCCAGCATCTCCGCCGTCCGCGCGCCATGATAGGCAAGCCGCCCGCGGTTGATCAGCGCCACCTGCGTGGCCAGTTCCAGCGCCTCGCGCAACTGGTGCGTCGAAGTGACGATCGTGCGGCCGTCGGCCAGCGCCTGCCGCAGCAAGGTCTGAAGGATCGCGATTGCCCGGTCGTCGAGCGCAGTGAACGGTTCATCCAGCAGCAGAACGCCGGGGTCGTGCAGGAAGGCCCGGGCGACAGCTAGGCGCTGCCGCATGCCCCGCGAGAACTCGCGCACGAGCCCGTCCTTGACCCGCTCGAGCCCGGTCCGCTCCAGCCACTCCATCGCTGATTTTCGCGGGTCCGGTAGCGCGTAGAGCCGCCCGAACAGCCGCAGGTTCTCGAAGGCGGAAAGCTCGTCGTAAATCGCGATGCCGTGGCCGAGGACGCCGATGCGACGGCGCGTTTCGCGCCGCCGGGCGTCTTCGCCGAAGATGGAAATCGCGCCGCGGGCCGGCCGCAGCAGGCCGGCGAGAATCCGCAGCAGCGTTGTCTTACCCGCGCCGTTCCGGCCCAGGAGCGCAAGGCAGGCGCCGGGCTCCACCTGAAAGGTGATGTCGCGGAGAGCCGGGAAGTCGCCGTAGAATTTCCAGACGCCCTCCGCCGAAACGGCGCTCATCCCCGCCGCTTTCCTTTGTGGGTGGTGGCTTCGGGTTGAGCTGCGGTGGCGGCGGTCTCGGTCCGCCGGTACAGAAGGACGAGCCCGAGGATCAGGATGGCAAGGCTGAGACCAACGATCCACTCGACCCGGTCGTAGATCCGCGGGAGGATCTGTTCGAATCCGGGTCCGGAGTCGTCCCCGCCTTCGGCCGGCTGTTGGAGCGCTCCGGTACCCTGGATCTCAACTTTGAACTCTTGCCCCTTCACGCCGAAGATCGACGCCTGTGTGCTCGGTTCCTGTCCAAGCGGCTCCAGTCCGTCGCCCGCGAGCGTCACTCCCGCCGGGACGATCAATCGAACGGGAGAATCTTTTTCGAGCACCTTCGAGGCGAACGAACCAGGACTGCTGAACGGAACCGAATAGGAGATGTCGAAGCGGGTCTCACCGGGCTTGACGGGAAAGTCAATCTTGAAGACGTTGGCCTGACTGGTTTTCGAGAGCGATCGCTGCACCGGCATTCCGCCTGGGGCCGTTACCATCACGCGCGCCACGCCCTTCGCGGTCTCGGGCAGGAACACTTTCACGGTGCCGCCGGCGGGGTCGTTATACGTTCTGTTGCCGCTGTTCTGATAGAGGATGTTCTCGCTTACGACCAACTGGTTCTCGGCCGGCTCCAGCAGAATCATGTGCTGCGAGACTTTCGCGGAGTCCGGCTTAGCGGACGTATCGAAAACCTCGACCGTGAGGCCGCTCGAGGGCGACCCGGGAGGGATCATCTGCGTGTAGGTGACGCCGCTGTAAATGGTTTGCAGCAGGTGCGGTCCCTGGATCGTCTCCTCGAAACGGAACTTGCCTTCCGCGCTCGATTTTGCCGCGGAAACCGGCTGCATGCCCGCCTCGCCAAGCTTGTAGAGGGTCACCAAAGCGCCCGCTTGCGGCTTGCCGGCTGTGCGGTTCATCACCGTGCCGTCGACGGCGGCCGCCAGGGATGATGCAAACAGGGCCAGAGCCAGCAGGCTTCTCATGCTCCCTCCGTCATCGGGCTGCCGCACTCGCCACAGAATTTCATTCGTTGCGGGAAGCTGGCGCCGCAATTCGGACAACGAATCGCAGCAGGCGCGGCTGTCGTCACGGTGGCCGGCGCCGGCATGGAGACCGGTTTCGGCGCGGAAACGCTCGAGGTGGCAGGCACGCCGCCGATCCGGTCGATTTCCGCTACAACGCCCGCCAGTTCTTTCTGGAGGACGAGTTTGCTCTGCTGGTAATCATCATCGGAGAGCTTGCCGACACGGTATTCGAACTGAAGATCGCGGAGGTTTTCGTAGATGGCGGCCTTGCGCTCCTCGAGGTGGGCAGTCGGGGAGGCCGGCGCCGGTTCGGGGAGGTCCTTCCTGCGCACGCCAAGCGTAAACAGGATCACCCCGAGGGTGATGAGAACAGCGGCGGTTACTATCATCAATCCAGTTTGTCCAGGTCTTATTCGATCGTCGTCCGGCGGCGGGCAGCCGCCTCCTCAGGCGGTGTCAAAGGGAGTCGAAGCGGGCTGCTAGTTCTCCACGTTGGCATACGTTTCGGAAACGCCCACCACCTCCGTGCGTGCGTACTGCAATCGAACCTTGTTCGGCACGAGGCAGACCAGGGTGCCGAACAGAAGCACCCAGAACCCGATCCAGATCCACGACACAAGCGGGAACACGTAGGCCTGGATCACGGCCTTCGACCCGCTGTCGTTCATGCCGGCAAAGTTCAGGTAAAGATCTTCGTTCGGCCGCCGCCGGATGGCGACCTCGGATGTCCCCTGGCGGCTCGATTTGTAGAAGCGACGTTCCGGTTCCAGAACACCAAGGCTGCTTCCGCCCTTCGAAATGCCGACCACGGCGTGGTGCCAACTGTAATTCGGGTTGTCTCCTTCGCGCAGATCCTTGATCGTGAGCTCGTAGCTGGCCAGCTTAAACGAGTCGCCGATGTTGA
>JAEHDI010000616.1 GCA_016880505.1 Bryobacterales bacterium
GATCGACCCCACCTATGCCTCCGAGGCCGAGCGCACCATGGCCAACGTCGAAAAGGTAGGGCGTCCGCGGAAGGACATCCGTTGGGTGGTCAACACGCACTGCCATTTCGACCACGCCATGGCAGACAAACAGTTCCGCGACGCTGGCGCTGAGATCATGGTGCACGCCATCGACGCGGACCACATCGAAAAGGGCTCGCAGGTGACCGGCTGGGGAATGTTTGCCAAACAGACCGGCGGCGGAGAGTTCCCGCGCTGCAAAATCGACCGGCGCCTCACCGACGGCGAAGAACTGACATTGGGCAACAAGAAGCTGCTGGTGATTCACACGCCCGGGCACACGCCGGGATCGGCGTCGTTCCTGCTCGAGACTGGCGGCAAGAAGCTCCTCTTCTCGGGAGACACGGTGCTCTACGACTACCGGCTCGGATGGCAGGAGAATCCCTACGCCGACAACCGGCAGTATCTCATGTCGTTCGAGAAGCTCGATCATTTCCTCTTCAACGGGCAGCGGATGCTGTGGGACGTGTTGCTGCCGGGCCATGGCGCCATCTCGATGGACAAGGCCTACCTCGATGTGAAGAAGGGACGCGAACTCGTGGCCGCGAGCCTTGCCGCCGGCGAGCCGATCCTTTCGGTGCCTTACACGACCGAGTACTACCGCGCGCGGATGTACGGACGCCCCGCAACGGCGGTTCAGCGCTAAGGAGCACGAAAAGATGCGATCCGCGGCCATGCTGCTGTGCCTTTCTGTGCCTCTTCTCTCTGCAGATCGGCGCATCTCGATCGTATGGGAGAAGGCCGGCGCCCAAGGTGAGGTTCAGGTGAGCCGCGGAACTCTCGCGAGCGGGAAGCCGGGCTTTGACTGCGCCGCGAAGGCTCCCTGTCGCATCGATCTCACCGTCGGGGATTCCGGCGTCACGCTGGGCGAAGCCGCGACACTGGTCACGGTGTCGGCGGCGCCCAATTCGTTCACCTTCTTCCTGCGGGACGTCTCGAGCGAGTGGCCCATCTTCATCCCCGAGTACGGAGTCGCCGTCACCACGGGCGACGACCGGCGCTCGTACGCGGAGATCGAACGGGCTGTCCGTAGCCGCGGTCTTCAAAGCAAGTTGGAGCAGGTCGAGAGCGAGCCGGAAGAGTCGTTCGACGAAGCCGCAAGCAACGTCCGCAATCTTCAGGTGCAGACTTGGCTCGGATTGGGCCGGGACATTCGCATCTTCGCCGTCGGCGAGCGGCTCGACTGGATCCAGCCGCGTTTTCACGGCTACGAGGTCAAGCTTCCGGAGGCGGAAGACAAGCCCGTTCGCTACAGCTTGCTCACCGGGCGAGGATGGGGCCCGCGGGATCAGATCGCGCGCCGGCTGGAAGAGGGAGTACTGCCGATCTTGCACGCGCAACTCGTGGATGAAGACATCACATACGAGATCACGGCGTTCACCACGATGGAAACCAGCCCGCTGCGCGAAGGCTCTGGCCGCGGCACGCATTTCCTGGTCGCCGACGGCTTCGGGCATGGCCACATGTTCACGCCTGAGCAACAGAAGCTGCACGATTCTCTGCTTCCTGCCGAGACGAACCAGCCGGAGGAGACCGTCCTCTACCTGCGCGCTGTGGCGGTGAACACATCGGGGGCGCCCGCATACGCGTTTTTCAAACACGTTTCGCCGTCGAACGTGCCGGCTTCGGAGTGGAAGTTCGACAGCGTCCGCGGCTACGGCGTGTACAAGAGCGGTCGGGTGTTCAGCGTGGCCACGCTCGATGGGAAGCCTCTGCCGCGCGAGGAAGCGGCGTTGCCGCTGGCGCCGGGCAGGTCGGCGGTGCTCGAGATCCGATTGCCGCACAGGCCGATCTCAGCCGAGCGCGCAGTGAAGCTTGCAGCGCAGGATTTCGCCGCACGGCACGTCGAGGCGCGTGACTTCTGGCACGGCAAGCTCCGGGGCGCTGCGAGGGTCCATCTACCGGAGAAGCGAATCGAGGAGATGATCCAAGCGGGGCTGCTGCACCTCGACCTGGTGACCTACGGGCTCGAGCCGGAGGGCACGCTCACCTCGACCATTGGAGTCTACAGCGCGATCGGTTCGGAAAGCTCGCCGATCATCCAGTTCATGGACGCGATGGGCCGGCACGATGTGGCGCGCCGCGCGCTTCAGTACTTTCTCGACAAGCAACACGACGACGGATTCATTCAGAATTTCGGCGGCTACATGCTGGAGACCGGGGCGGCCTTGTGGAGTATCGGCGAGCACTATCGGTACACCCGGGATGACGACTGGGCGCGCAAAGTGGCCCCGAAGGTCGTCAAGGCGTGCCGGTACATGCAGGAGTGGCGTAAGCGCAACATGCGGGAGGACTTTCGCGGGCGCGGCTACGGGATGCTGGACGGCAAGACCGCCGACCCGGAGGACCCGTTCCACTCGTTCATGCTGAACGGTTACGCCTACCTCGGGTTCGCACGCGCGGCGGAGATGCTGGAGCGGATCGACCCGGCCGAATCTCGGCGCTGGCGGGAGGAGGCTGATGGCCTCAGGCGGGACACACGTGAGTCGTTCCGCGCGGCGATGGGCCGGTCGCCTGTGGTCCCGCTGCGGAACGGGAGATGGTGCCCGACTGCCCCGCCGTGGGCCGAGTACCGGGGACCGCTGGCGCTCGGCGCGGACGGCGGTTCGTGGTTCACGCATGGAGCGATGGTCAGCCGGGACTCGCTGCTCGGTCCGATCTACCTGATTTTCCAAGAAGTGCTCGACCCGGACGAGACTGCCTCGTCGTTTCTGCTGCGTTTCCACAATGAGCTGATGACGGACCGCAACGTCGCCTTCAGCCAGCCCTACTACAGCCGGCATCCCGTATCTCACCTGAGGCGCGGCGAGGTGAAACCGTTCCTGAAGGCGTACTACAACACGGTGGCGGCTCTGGCCGACCGGCAGACCTACACCTTCTGGGAGCATTACTTCGGCGCCAGCCCACACAAGACCCACGAGGAGGGCTGGTTCCTCATGGACACCCGCTCGATGCTCTACATGGAGCGCGGGGACACGCTCTCGCTATTGCTCGGCGCTCCGCGCCGTTGGTTGGAGGATGGGCAGCGAATCGAGCTGCGAAACGTCGCGAGTTACTTCGGGCCGCTGTCGTTTGAGGTTGTCTCGGATATCGCGCACGGGCGGATCAAGGCTGTCATCGAATGCGATCCGGCGCGGAAGCCCAAGACGGTGGAGATCCGTCTCCCACATCCGCTCGGCCGCAAGGCAGTACGCGCCGAGGGCGGAACCTACGACCCGGCCACCGAGCGCGTTCGGATTGAGAACTTTGCCGGCAGAACGAATGTTGGGCTGAGGTTCTAGCGGGCCGTCGGAAGGCGCCGACCGGAAGCTAGAGCCATAATGGGAATTCGGGGTTCCCACACCACACCTGGAGAAAGGTGACACTATGCGGTGTACCGCGTTCGC
>JAEHDI010000617.1 GCA_016880505.1 Bryobacterales bacterium
GGATGTCGACGTGCTGCTGCTCCGCGAAGATATCATTCGTGACCGGAGCCACCGACCACTTCTCGACAAGTCGCGCCCCGTTCTTCGGGGTAAGTTTGATAATACCGAATCTTTCCTCCACCGCGAGGCGGAAGTAGAACTCGGGCCTCACGGTTGTGACCACGTTCGGGGACCGCTCCCCGTCGAGTTCTACCGTCGCCTTCCCGGCCACCATCGGAACCGGGCTCAGAATCTTGAGAATCGAACGCCGCTTGCTCGTTACCACTTTCGGCTCAGCCTGCTTCAGCGCCTGGAGTTGGGTCCCGGTAACCCAGAACACTCCCACGTCCTGGGGCACGCGGGCGGCTTCCTGGCGTTGCTCCCGCTCCACCTTCTCTTCCTCGGAGAGAACCTTGGCTTCCTTCTCAATCGACTCCCGCCGCTCGCGGACCTCGGATTTCGTTTTCTCCAGGTCGACCAGATCCAGTGGGATCTCCTCCCAATCGCCGCGCTCCACACTGTAATAGCGGACCCGGTCCTCCAGCACCTCGTACTCTCGAACCACGTGATATGTGCCGTCTTTCAAGTACAGACGCAGGCTCGCCGCCCATGACGCGACCACACACACCATCAAGATCAGCGCTCGCCGCAACATGCCTCTAACCTGATTCTACCGCCCCGTCACGCACGTCAGGCCGCCTGTCAGGAGCCAGTATAATGTTGTCTTCATGCGCTATCGAAGACTCGGCAGGACCAATCTTGAGATCAGCGAAATCGGATACGGCGCGTGGGGAATCGGCCAGACCCAGTGGCTCGGTGGAACCGACAGTGAAGCGGTGGCCGCACTTCGGCGCGCCATCGAACTCGGGCTCAACTTCATCGACACCGCCCTCGCCTACGGGGACGGACACAGCGAGCAACTCGTCGGCGGCATTCTCCGGGAAGCGGGCAAGACGATCTACGTCGCAACGAAGGTTCCGCCGAAGAACGACCTGTGGCCGGCGCAGCCGGGTGTCGGTATTAACGACGTTTTTCCGTACGAGTACGTGATGGAGTCCACCGAGCAGAGCCTGCGCAACCTCGGCCGGGACGTGATCGACCTCCAGCAACTTCACGTCTGGAACCCGGAGTGGACCGGACGGGATGAATGGCGGCGCGCTTTCGAAGATCTCAAGAAATCCGGCAAGGTCCGCTTTGTCGGCGTCTCGATCAACGACCACCAGCCCGAATCCGCCCTCGATCTGATCCGCACCGGCCTGGTCGACACCGTTCAGGTGATCTACAACGTCTTCGACCAGTCTCCGGAACGGAGCCTTTTCCCGCTGTGCAGGGAGCGCAACATTGGCGTCATCGCCCGCGTCCCACTCGATGAAGGTAGCCTCACGGGGAGCATCACCCCGGACACCGTGTTCCCCAAGGGTGACTTCCGCGACTGGTACTTCCGCGGAAACCGCAAGGCCGAGGTCGCCGAACGTGTCGATGCCATGAAAAAGGATCTCTCCGGGGTGGCTGAGCCCCTTCCGGAAGTTGCGCTGCGCTTTTGCCTGTCCCACCCGGCCATCTCGACCGTCATCCCCGGAATGAGAAAAATCCGTAACGTGGAGGCCAACTGCCGCGTCTCTGATCGCGGGCCGCTCGATGAGCCGGTGATGGCGGTCCTTCGACGCCATGCTTGGAACAAGAATTATTACTGCTAGCTTGCTGCTCGGAGCCGCGGCGTTTGCGGCCGAGCCCGACTACTTCCCGCTGCATCCAGGCAACCAGTGGGTCTACCGGTGCGCCGGAAACTGCGGTGACGAGCTTCCGGTGCTCGAAATCGCGCGTGAAGGGTCGTTCAACGGGACTTGGTACGTCCTGTTGAAAGGCTTCCACGGACGCGAGACCTGGCTCCGCCAGGATTCGAACGGCGTTCTTTGGGCTCTCGATCCCGATTCGGGACTCGAAACCCGCTGGTACTCGTTTTTCGCGCCGGTGGGCGAACCTTTCGACAC
>JAEHDI010000072.1 GCA_016880505.1 Bryobacterales bacterium
GCCTCGCCGCCTTCTCGTACCCGGCTTGCGCCGCGGTGCTATCACCGGCGTTCTTCGCCAGGTCCGCCAGAAGCAGGCAGGCGTGGACCGAATTCGGGTTGCGTCGAACGCTTTCGACGAGTATTTCCCTCGCGAGCGCATTGCAGGTCAGGGAGAGCCAATATCGCGCGCGCTGCGCGACGGACGGCAAAAGCGACTGAAATACCTCCTGGTAGCGACCCTCGCGCCAAAGTGCGAGTGCAGGCGCCATTGGATCGGGGGCGGAGTCAGGCTCCATAGCGCCCATGGCCTCCGCCTTTTCAGGCTGGTTGCGGCGCAGGTAGAACGCGCGCAGCGCGCCGAGCACCTCCCCCGACTCGGGCAGGGCCTCAAGGGCCGCCTGATAGTTCGCTTCCGCGGCTTCGTTTGCATCTCCGATCGCGAGATACTCTGCCAGTAGCAGCTTTCCATACCCCGAACCCGAATCAATCAACTTCCGCGCAATCGATTTGCTGAAATTGAGGTACGCGATCGCCAGTGCGTAGCGTGCCTCCTCCATTTCCGGCTGGCGTGACAAGACGCCCCGATATAGCGCGATCGCCTCCTCGAAATGCCCAAGTTTCGCATGTGCATCGGCGAGCGCATAGCCCGCCTGGGCGTTTGCGGGATCGAGCTTCAATGCGGTGCCGAGCGGCGCCAGGGCTTTCCGGGGTTCCCCGAACCGTAGGTATTCAAGCCCCAGAAAGAGCTGTGCCGACGTCAATTGCGGCTTCAATTCCACCGCCTTCTCGAAGGCGTGAAGCGCCTCCCGGTGGCGGCCGAGTTCGTATAGGACCAGCCCTTGGTTCGCCCAGACCTCCGCAATGGTTGCGTCCGCTCTGAGGACGGCGCTGTACTTCTCGAGCGCCCCAGAGAAGTCCCGCCGCTGCTCGGCTTGCCGGGCTTCCCGGAAGAGCGTCGGAATGTCCTCGGCGCCGCCCGTGAGCGCGGCCGCTACAACGAGAACTGCGATCATGGCTGTGCGAATTCCGGGACTGGTTCCACGTGGCTCTTGAGGTCGGCAAGCGCCCGGAACCGCGCAAGCTGTGTGCTCGCCTTCTCTGCCTCGCCGAGCCAGCGATACACAAGCGCAAGCTGGTAGTGGTACTCGGACCGGCTCTCATCCAGTTTCACGGCTTCCTCCAGTTCCCTGCGCGCCGCTCGAAGGTCGCCGGTTTCTGCCAGCTCCTTTCCGAGGTGAAAATGCGGCCGCGCCCAATCCGGCCGCACTTTCACCGCCCGGCGGAAGAGCGCCAGCGCCTGCTCGGGAACGTTACGTGTCCGGTACAGGAAGCCGAGTTGCAGTAGCGGCCAGGCGCACTCACGACCGTCTTCGCAAGCCGACAGCGCCTGTCTGTAGCTGGTTTCGGCTGCTTCCACCTGCCCGAGCCGTTCTTGCGTCTGCCCCAACGCCGTCCAGCCCTTTACCGAGGCGCCGTTCAGATGGACGGCGCGCCGCAGGGCCTCACGCGCTTCCCGGAATCTCCGCAACTCGAAGAGCGTGCGGCCCTGGTAGTAGTGGCTCTCCCAATCGCCGGGCTGGAGCGCGACGGCTTTGGCGAACGCTTTCTCCGATTCGCGCAAAACCCCGCCGAGTGCGTAATCCAGCCCGAGAATCTTGTAGATTTCCCCGTAGCCCGGGTACCGCCGCGCCGCTTGCTCCAACCACGAGATCGAATCGTTCAGCCGGCCTAACCGCATCGTGGCCACTGCGAGCAACATGAATCCGTCCAGCGATTCCCGCTGGCGTATCGCGGCAGAGGCCGACTGTTCGGCCAGTTCGTACCGCCCCGTCCGTGCGTAAATCTGCGCGATCAGGAGATGCCCGGTGTTCCACTCCGGCAATCGCCGCAGTTCTTCAGCGATCGCTCGCTCCGCACCCGAGTAATCCCGAGCGTTGAGCATTTCCTGGATCCGCTGGGGAACCGGAACTTCCTGGGACAGGGCAATGGCCGCAAGAGACACCCCGCCGAGAGCCAGCGCGACTGCCCTTACGGCCATCAACCCGATCCCTCCCGAGAGAACACGGGTCCCGCGCGCATCAGGGACCCGCCCCACATCAGAACACAAAGCGTATCTGCGCCTGCATCTGCCGTTCCAGGTTTGAACGGCCCCAGAACGACCCAAAGCCGATCGCCCGGCCGCCCTGGATTCGCTGCGTATTGGTTACGCCGGTGTCGGGATTGTTCCAGATGCTCCGATTGAAGGCGTTGAGAGCATCCATTCGCAGCTCCAGCGTCGTACCCTCTGTGAAGTGTATCTGTTTCGACAGCGCGAGGTCCTCGTTGACGTAGGGGAAGCCGCGGATTGCACTATAGGCCCGCGCTGCGTTGCCAACCGTGTAGGCATCGGGTGCTTTGAAGGCGTCGATGTTGAACATCCATGCCTGTCCCGGCCAAACGCTGTCGACTGTGTTCTTCAGCTTTTGTCCCGGAACAATGTCGTAGCGTCCGGCATTGTTGAAGATCACATTTCCCAAATTGTTGGGATAGCCCATGCCAAGCGCGCTGCTACTGGCGTAATTCAGGATGCCCGCGATTTTCCACCCGCCGATTACATGCTTCGCCGCAGCATTGGTTACCAGGTTGCCGAGCGGTAGTTCGTAACCGAACGCCACGGCCAGATTGTGCGTCCTGTCGCCGGGATTGTTGGATGCAGTGGCCAGAGCCCGTTCGAGCGACAGCTTCTTCGCGTCTACGGATCCCGCACCGCCCCACCCAAAGGCGTCGTCTACTGTCGTGATCGCTTTCGACAGGGTGTACGCGACCAGAAAATCAACTCCCTTCGAGAGACGCTGAGTCGCTTTGACCTGGAGCGAGTTGTAGTCGCTCTCGCCAACTGTCGCCTGCGGATCGCCGATCCCGCGGTACTGCGGAAATGGACGTAGCGCCTGCGCCACCGTACCTGAGAATCCCTCGTACGGGTACGTGACGCCGAGGGCTTGGGCGTCGGCGGCGTTGTTGATCTGGCGAAGCAGCTTATCGCCGAGGGAAAGCACGCCGAAGTCGTTCTGGTTCAGGTTGACGAAATTGCCGGTAATCAGCCGCGTGCCGTGGTTGCCTACATACGCTGCTTCAACAGTCAGGTTCGGGGTGATCTGGCGCTGGATGGTGAAGTTCCAGTTATAGATCCGTGGAAGTCTGCCGCTCTCCGGCCGGTATGCCGCGAGCCCCTGGTTGTTCAGAAGCGTGACATCGAAGACCGGAGGAACGACGGTGACCGGCGGAAATCCGTTATCCAGCGAGAATTGGGCCTGGGTTGCCGGATCGATAGCGGGATACTGCGCGTTCACGCTGCCAACACCATTGGACTGGATCGGGTCGAAGGTGTTGACCTCGAGCCGCCCGTAAACAACTCCGAATCCGCCGCGGACCACGGTCTTGTCGCTGACCCTGTATGCCACGCCGACGCGCGGTCCGAAATCCTTCTTATCCGTATCGAGCCAACTCTCGCGCCCCGTGCGGCCGGGCTCCGATCCGGAGCCTAGGAACCCGAGTGCGCCGGGCCGCCCGCCTGCACCGGTATTGGGCAGGGTGGGAACAAAAGACGCAATGCGGCCGTATTTCTCGGTCAAAGGGCGGTGCAGATCATACCGCAGGCCGTAGTTGACGGTCAGTCTGGGAGTGATCTTGAAATCGTCTTGCGCATAGAACGCATAGTCGGAGTACCGGTAAGAGTAATGTCCAGCCGAGTTCAGGTAGCTGCCCGGGCCCGCCTGGCCGAGCAGGAAGCTCGCGAAGGCGCTACCGAGCAGGCTGTAATTCCCCGAACTGCCCGATAGGTAAGGGAGCGCGGTCTGGGCGGCATTGAATGACAATCCGCCGTACGCGCCGTTGCCGCCGAAGAAGTTCGCGTTGGACTTCCGGTATTCGACACCGAACTTCAACGTGTGCGAGCCGACTGTCTTCGAAAGAGAGTCGACGACGGTGGGCACGGTGTGGTAGAGGTGCTTCAATTGTTGCGTGCCGAAAGCGCTCAGACCATCAATGTTCACCGCTGGGAACCACCCCTTTAGCAGGGTGCCCTTCAAACCCAATTGGGCCTCCGGATCGAAGCCGCGGTCAGGCACGCCATCCGGATTCTGGTACCGCAGCAGGCCCAGGGTGAAGTGGTTCAGTGCAGTGCTCCCGAAGGTGTAATCGTGATTCAGGCGGGCGATCTTGGAAGTGATCGTCTGGTCGCGCGCCGGGTCGGCCGCGCCGAACGGAGTCGCGCCGTTGATCTTGTGGGTGTACATGTAGTTGAACGAGCCCGAGAGGCGGCTTTTCGGCGAGAAGTCATGATCGATCTTGAGACTCCAGATGATCTCATCGCGTAATGGTGTGCCCGAAATCCCGAGCAGGTTGTTGCTATCGAGGCCGGCGATGCTCGCCGGCGGCAGGAAGCTCAGGATCTTCTTGGCGACCTCGCTGCGCAACGGCACCTGGTTATTCGCAAACGGATCGCGGACGACGTAACTCTGCCCGTTCATCACCACCGTTTGTGTTGTCGCGGGGTCGTAGATCTGCCCCTGCTGGATCGGACGGCCTAGCACGTCGTTGCCGAGGATGTTCCCGGTCAGCAAGGAGGAGAGATCGCCGTTTCGCCACTCACTGCGTGGAACGCTGTAGAAGCCCTGCTGCTTTTCGCGGTCGTAGTATTCCTCGTAAGAGGTGAACCAGAAGGTCCTGTTCTTCCCGTTGTAGAGCTTGGGGATTACCACCGGACCGCCAATCGTGCCGCCGAATTCGTGCCGCCTGAGCCTGGTCTTTTCGCCGCTATCTTTGTTTCTGGCGTTCAAGAACTCATTCCGAAGGTATTCGTACGCAGTGCCATGCAGGTTGTTCGTGCCGGACTTAAGTGTGAAATTCATGATCGCGCCGCCGGCCTGGCCGTATTCCGCATTGAAGTTGGCGGTCTGAACGCTGATCTCCTGGATTGCGTCCACCGAAGGTTGCGCCTCGTTGAAGACGCCGGGCGTGGGGTTGGTGCTGGAGGCACCATCAATGCGGATCTCCTCGGAGAAGCTCTGGAGACCGTTCTGGCTGGTAACCGGCCAGCTCTGGTCGCGGCTTACGGACGAGCCCGGAACCAGCCGGAGGAAGCTCATCGGGTTGCGCATCGCACCGCCGAAATCGATTGGCAGAGCGCTGAGCTTCTCCTGCGTAACAGAAGTGGAGACTTCAGCGCTCTCCGTTTTCAGCATGCTGGCATCGGCGTGTACCTCGATAGTCTCTGTCAGTTGGCCGACCTGCAGGGACACATTCTGCGTCACTGTCTGGGTGGCGCCCACTGTAATGCCGTTCTGCACATAGGCTCTGAATCCGGTGTGCTTGACCGACATGTTATACGTGCCCGCAGGCAACTCCTGGAACACGTATACCCCGGTTTCGCTTGTCAGTGCTTCACGCGCGGTGTTGGTGGCGGCGTTCGTCACCGTGACCGTCACGCGCGGGACAGGAGCGGAGGTCGGATCGGTGACCAGACCGGTCAACGAGCCGCGGTCGCTCTGTCCGTAAGAACATACTCCGAGTGCCAGCATCAGAGCGGCGATGCATACTCTAGGCACCCACTTCGATTGCATGGAACTTCTCCTTATTCTGCCGCCGTGTACGGTAGCCCTTAGCGACGGCTGTTTGTGTGAACCAACAGCCCACACCGGCTGAACCCGGCCTAGAGCGCGTCTACCTCGATGTCGTGATACTCACGCCAGAACCAGGCGGTGCTTTCAAGAAAAGCCTCCCTCGCGATCTTCGGATCGCCAGATCGCAGACCTTCCAGAATTTCTCTTGTCCTGAGTTGCGGAAGCGAGGAAGTCCCTGCCGCTTTAGAGTGGTGCACGCCACAGACTAACCTCCGGACTATGTGGACGTAGGTGGTCTTCCACTCTACGTCGTTCCGGTTGAATTCCTCCACAGGGCGGCGGAAGGAGATGGGTGTCAGCACCGGTCTCGACTGCTTAGCCGCTTCGGCTCGAACCAAGGGTAGAACCACCCCCAGTCCCGGCAGGACTTTGCACAATGACATCGGCTTCAACATCTTTCCGCAGTACGCGGGCAAGAGTGGCCTCGAGGGGTGACGTAGCTAGCATGCTCCGGAAGAGCGGCGAACACAAGAGGGACTACAGTTAAATTTAATAAATGTGATTAAATATAGTATTTTCAGTCAGGTACTTTGAAGTGTGCGCGAGTGAAACCCGGAGTTCCCCGTTACAGAGACGCCCGTTACAGTCATATTGCGACCGCTGTCTGAGGACCGTGCAATGTTTCACCGAGCAGGTGGTCGACCGAGGTTTAATTCACGAGGCTGAGACTCTTCCTTGCGTCCGATCCAGCCAGTCGAGGAACTCGATCGAAAGGGCGCTTAGGTGCCGGTGTGAACTTCCATTTGCTAGAACCCCAGGTCCTCGCCTTCGTGCAAGACTAACGCGATTTGCTCCAGACTTCCGTGCCGGCCGTTGTACCATAGCAGCCAGCGCTTGCCATCGAATAGCATGAAGGGCTTGTAGCAGGCGTCCTGGTCGAACTCGTCCTGTCCTGGGCGGACGATTGGATTACGTGGATGACGCTCCCAATTTGAGATGCCGTCACGAGATCGGGCAATCCCGATCTGCGCATGATCCATATCCCGGTAGCCGATATAAACGATATAGTGCCATCCACCGTGGCGGAATACTTGCGCGCCCGCCACTTTGTAACGCTCCCACACGTTCTCTCGCGTCGGAGTGAACACCGGGTTGGCAGGGTCTTTGGTCCACTTCAGCCCATCCGGGCTGGTGGCATATCCCAGCGCGTCGGGCTCGTATCGGTCGCCGCCGGAGTACCAGATGCGGAAGACTTTCTGTTCCGAATCCCAGAGTACGTTCGGGCACATCAGCGAACCCTTTTCCCACGGCAATTCCGGCGACAGCACGGGCTTGTCGCTCATCCGCTTCCATGTCTTCCCGTCCCGACTGGTGGCGTAGCCGATCCAGGATTGCCCCTTGGCCTGACCGGTGTACCACATGTGGTAGCCGTCTCCCCGCTTTAAGACTGAAGGCCGGTTGATGTCGCTCTCCCAACCTGTGGCCGGATTTGGCGGAAACACGATCTCGGGATCGCTCCAGTGGATTCCGTCCTTGCTTTCGAACAGTGCCAGGCTTTGCTTCGGCCGCCAGGAGCCCCACATCCGGTACTTGCCGTCCTCGTTGAGCACGGCGATGTCGAACACGGTCCCGAGCTTCCCCCCGCCGATCAGTGGATTGCCGTCGTATTTCTTCCACCCCGCTCGGGCCTGGGGCAGTTTCGCGCGGAACCACTGCAACCTCGGCGACGAGCCGATCTCTTCGCCGTCGGCGAACACGTGTACCCCGGCGCCCTTGCCGTACCGCTCCCCGGTCTTGTCGTAGAGGATGGTGAGGTTGAAATCGTGATAGCGGACGCCGTCCAGGCAGAAGTAGTCCATCGCCTTCTCGGGCACCAACGGATTGAGTTCCACCCACTGGTCGAGTCGCGGGCGCAGCCCAACCAGCCCGGTGATCAGCAGGTCATTAAAGGTGGAGTGATTGTAGTCGCGCCCGCGATCCTTGTCCGCCTTGCCCTTCATCTGCTCCGGCGTGAACTTGTACAAGATGCTGCGGGCCAGCCACTCCCCGGTATCCGGGTTCAAGTTTTCGTCGATGAACGGGATCACTCGGCCGTCCGCCAGCTTCAGGTGCTGCGAGCGCGCGTATATGCGAAGCAGGTTGAGGTAGTCTCCCTTGCTCACATAGTCCTGCCGGTAGTTGTTCAGCAGGTTCACCATCGCCATCAGCGCCTGGGACGTAGCAAATGGCCAGGACGGTCCATTCCAGAGGCACTCGTGGAGGTCGTGGAACATGAAGCGCGGGTTCCGCCGCTCCGCCGTCGTTGGACCGTACGGCGCATAGAAGCCTTTCGGATCCATGATCTGTTTCCAGGCCACTTCCCGCCCCGGGTTCGGCAGGTTGAAGCACCAGGGCACGTAACCGTGCAGTTCCCGCACATCGGCGAGCTGCTGGTCTGCTCCGCGCGGCAGCACCTTGTAGAAGCCCGCGGTTTCATCCCACAGTTTCGCCTCGACGAGCATCCTGATCTTGTCCGCCTTGGAGCGGAACTCTAGCGCCGTATCGGTCTTATACGGCCACACCCAGGTCGCAATGTCCGAGAGCGCCATCGCGTCAGCGTACATGTAACTGTTGATGGTGGCGCGGTACCCGCTGCCGCCGATCGAGATCTCCATCCCGTCGCGGTCGTCGGTCTGCCAGAACAGGCCGTTCGGGTCCTGGTGCGTCGCCTCCCATTCGTGGTAGTTCGCGACTAGTTCAGGGAACAAATCCACGGCGACATGCTGGTCCTGGGTCACCATTGACCACGCCCGGAGTGAATCCGCCGCCCAGAAACTATAAAGCCGTGGCTGGCCTCCCTTGCGGAACCAGAAGTTTGCATAGTTGGCTAGGTACTGCCGATCCCGCAGCCAGCGGCCTTCATAGAAGTGGTGGGCCGCCGAGCAACTGATCGTGTTGAATTTTCCAGCCCAGGGGACGTCGGGAAGGAACTCGGTGATCACGAATCCATCCGGCGTTCTCTTGATGTGCTTGCGGAATGTCCACCACCGGAAGTAGTAAATCTCCTCGAGCTCCTTGTCCGACGACTCGAAGAACGGGATATTCTGTTCCAGCCAGGCCCAGGCCGCGTTGTTGTCGACGTAGTTAGTCTTCCGCTCTTCGTCATTCCGGTTGAATTCCTCCACATAGTGCCGGAAAGCGCCGGGTTGCAGCACCAATGTGGATTGCTTAGGCGCTTCGGCACGAACCAGTGGCAGGACCACCGCCAACGCCAGCAGGGCTTTAGAGGATGACATCGGTCTTCCTGAATGTTCTTACTGTTGACTGTTTTCCAGCATCCAGGCTAGGTTCAGCGGTCGCGCCGCCGTCTCATTTGTCCGCCTGCTCCGGCGGGACAACCGGCGCGTGGCGGGGGATCTTGGATCGGAAGTCGCCGAGGCTTCTCCAGCGGGTGTGCTCGTTGAGGTCGACCTCAGCGAGAATCACCGTGCCGAAGTCCTTTGCGGATGCGATCGTTCGTCCGGCGTGGTCCCACACGGCCGTGAGCATCCAGTTGCTCGAAATGTCCTCGTAGGTGCTGCTGACGAGATACGTGTGGTTCTCGGCGGCGCGGGCGCGTGCGAGCTCGGGATTGCATCCCCATACAGGCCACGCGATCACTTCCGCGCCACGCTTGGTCAGCTCTCGGGCGACTTCCGGGAAGAAGCCGTCATAACAGATCATGATGCCGAGCTTGCCGAAACGTGTCTGGAACACCGGGTACTCGTGTCCCGGTGCGATGCCCGCCTCGACTTCTCCGTCGGGAAGGGTGATCTTTCGGTACTTCCCGGCGAGTGAGCCGTCGGGAGCAAGAAGCGCCGCGACGTTGTGTACCAGGTGCCCGTTTCGCTCCACCAGCCCGGCGACAATGTACAGGTTGTGCTTTTTCGCCAGCTCGCCGAAGTATTCCGTCGAAGGCCCGGGAACCGGCTCGGCGACCTCGGCAAACGTCTTACCCGTACCGTAAAAAGTCAGCGTCTCGGGCAGCACCACGAGGTCTGCTCCCCGGCGTGCAGCCTCTTCGATCAGGGGCGCGAACAGCCGGCGGTTTCTTTCAGGGCTCTTGCCCTCTCGCGGTCGGAAGTGGATGGAAGCCAAGCGAACCTTTCGCGGGGAAGGAGGCGAGACTGCGGTGAACGACACATCGCTCCAGAGAATCCGTCCTTTCGGCGCCCACTGGAGGTGCAGTTCCACGACGGCCTGGCGCGCACCGCCTGGCGCCTGATGGGTGTCGGAGACCTCGGTCCAGCCGGCTGCATCGGTCCCTTTATCGGTGGGGAACTCGGGGGGAGCGGTAGCGTTGAAATTGTTCAGGTACCGCTCCACAAGTTTGCGATCGTCCTTCACCTCTTCGCCCCGATCGTCGAGCCACTTGATCCGGACGAGCGCGCTCTGCCGGGGCACGGCGACGCCGGTGGTCTTGCGATACGCGAGAAAGCTGTAGTACTTGCCGCCCTCGACCGAAAACGACCGGAACCAGTACCCGTCGAGGCCTTCGCGCCCGTCCGTCGCGATCACGAACGCGCCGTGGGCCGACCGGCCGCCTTTCGGTTCATAGGAAAAGAGAGGCTTGATTTCGTCGCGCGGAGCGGCGGTCTTCCAGCCCTCCGGAGCGCCCACCGGGCCGGACGCCGCTGGCGAGGGTGACACGGCTGCGCTGGCGGCAAACGCGATCACTGCGATGAAGGAAACGGTATGAGTCACGGCGATTCCTATTGTACCCGGCTGCCGTGGATGCTCACCGTGCCACCGGGATCCGCTCCAGGATTTCCCGCGCGTCGTTGATCCGGCCCTCCCCGTAGGCCACGACAAATCCCTCGATTGCCAGTGCCTGTTTCCAGAAGGCCAGCGAATCACCAACCGTATAGCGGCCATCTTCGGTTCCCGTGTCGAGCGTCCTGCGGCCCGCCGACCGCTCGAGTCGCGGATAAGGCCCGCCGGCGTTGCCCGCATACAGGGCGTCGCGGACTTTCAGGAAATACAACTCGCGCGCGACATCCAAACAGTAGCGTTTGCGCTCGGCGAAAGCGCTCTTACGCGCTTCGTCCTCGTACGACACGGCCGGAGATGATTCGGCGCGCTTCTTCAACGCCGCGATCAGCTCCCCGTTCTCCGCGATGGCCTCCGGCAGGATTCGGCGGTTGTACTCCTCCGCCAACATCTCCCGCGAAAGCTTCACCATCCTCGCCCGCGGCTCCGGAACCCGGCTCACCCGCACGGGAATCGTGTCCTGGCCCGCGAGAACCTGCCACGTATCGAAGAACCCGTCGCCATCGTGATCGAAAGTGCGAATCTCTAGGTCCTTCTGCTGATTCAGCAGGTGACCCGCTTCCAGCCATCCTTCGGCAGCGCCGAACAGGTGATGGCGCTTATCCACGGCGGAGTAGTACAGCCGCCGCTCCGTGCCCGGTTGCCCAGAGTACTCGCGGCGC
Source organism: Bryobacterales bacterium (assembly GCA_016880505.1). Classification (GTDB taxonomy): domain Bacteria; phylum Acidobacteriota; class Terriglobia; order Bryobacterales; family Bryobacteraceae; genus JAEHDI01. The sequence goes on from JAEHDI010000072.1 coordinate 11,032, forward strand.
ATGTTCCAACGCATCGTCGGGCCGCCTGCGTTGTAGAGTAGCCGCCTTTCATAAATCCAGAACTGCCCCTCCCAACGGTCCACCGCGTGCGCCTCGTCCCAACTGAAGCCCGTCTGTTCCGCCGGGTAGCGCAACGCAACGCTCTCGGCAGCCTCCCGTGGTATCCGCACCACTGTTTGCGGCGGGCGGCGGTGGGGGTTCGTGTAAAGCATTCCCGGATAGTCGTACTTCTGCTGCCCCACCATCGTGAATCCGAAGGTGAAGTGCGGCTTCTCAACGGGATTGGTCCGCGGTTCCGGGTCGAGGCTATAGCTCAGCCGGACATTGAGGTTGCCGATGCCGGCGAGCGGAGTGGTTTTCTCTGCCCAGATGTGGTCGTAGTTGTTTGCGTAGTCGGTGTCTGAACCGGTATTGCTGTCAAGCGGCGCCGCACTCACCCGAACCACCCATTCGCTCCGCCCGTCGCGATTCGGGTCTCCGAATGCAAATGGACACTCCGACACCGGCGCCCACGCCCGCGTCGCAGGGTCGTACTTGTTCAGGTAGAAGACGACGTTGCCGCGGAACTTGCTGCGAAATCCGTCGCCGTCATACTGCCAGTCCTTCAGGCTCCAGACTTGCGCGCCGTCATGATCGAAGTTTTCGCCGAACCACGCGTATCGGAGGAATCCGTCTTTGTAGTAGCGGATTTCCATCTCGTCGGACTTGCCGTCGTGGTTGTTGTCGATGTAGTCGATGAGCCGGTCCACGAGACCGCTACCCTGGTAGCTCACGAAAATCGCCGCGTCAGGACTCTTGCGGGTATCGGCGGCTCGACCGCTGTCATCGATCGTCTGGATGATGTGGCCGCCGCTGCGCTCGACGATGGTGTCGGGCCGGCCGTCGCGGTTCAGGTCGAGTGTGAAACTCTCGCCCTCGGCCAGTTTCGCAGCGCGCCGCCACCAGGGCTTTTCTCGGAAGGTGAGCCGGCCGTTCGCGGTCATCGATGTCTCCTGAATGAACCACGGCGGCGACGCTTGTTCCCCCCGTGACACAGCAGCCCCCGCCAGGACGGCTAGCACGACTGCAAGCCGGGACTTTCCCACGGTTCAGATCATCTCACTCAGGAGTTCTTTGCGCGGCTGCGGGATGACGACCTTGTTGACCAGCAAGCCTTTTTTTGCGATAACCTGTGCGCCCGACTCCACCGCGCTACGCACCGCCGCCACGTTGCCGGTAAGCGTGACAAAAGCCTTGCCCCCAAGCGCCATCGCGAGCCGCACCTCGATCAGCTTCACGTTCGCCGATTTTGCCGCCGCGTCCGCTCCTTCGATCAACGAGGCGACCGAAAAGGACTCGAGGATGCCCAGCGCCTCCAGTGTCTCGACTTTGGAGCTTCCGCTGATGGCCGGGAACACGTCCTCATGAACGTTGGGGATCACAAAAGTATCGATGACGGAGAAGCTTCCCGCGCGGCTGCCGGCATCGACGCTCGCCTGGACCGCGGCGACGTCGCCACGCACCATCACCATAAACTTGCCGGAGCAGATGGACCGCGCCAGGACTAGGTCCACGTCGGCGGTCTTCAGCATCGCGTCCGTCACTTCATAGCCCGCCGCGATGCTGCCGAGTTCGATCAAGCCGATGCTGTTTCTCGCCATGTTCGTTTACGCTCGGATCTCGACGAACGTCTCGGTGACTCGCGTCACCTTGCCGCCGATGCTCGAGTGAATGTTCACTCCCATGTCCGGCGCTGCGACCTTCCCGATCACCGCCCCGGCCTCGACCGCATCACCTTCCCCCACAGCCGGTTTCGCCGGCTTGCCGGCGTGCTGGGAAAGCTTGATGCGAACCGATTTCGGCTGGTAGTCGAGAGCCTCATACGGCGTCTCCGCTTCGTATTCCTCCACTTTCAACCGCTTCCTCAATTGAGCCAGCGGGACCCGCCTGTATTCTTTCATCGGGTGCACCAAGACTTCCTTTTTCTGGACGAACTTGATCCCGGCGGCGCGCATGTCTACCTTCGCCTGGTCACACGCTTCC
>JAEHDI010000618.1 GCA_016880505.1 Bryobacterales bacterium
AGCGTGTCCGGCCCATCGGCAAGATAATCGATCGTTACGCGGTCGCGAACCTGCGGCAGAAGATCGGCGGGAATGCGCTGATCGTCCGCGGGAACACCCAGCACAGCGGCGCTGGTTCGGTTGCCGAGCAGCATCCAATCCACGTCAGCTACCACCACGCGGAAGAACTGCTTCGGCAGCGCGGGCGCGGGCGCCGGACCGCCGGGAAGCGCTGGCGGAATCAACGGAGCGCGTCCCATTGTGCCGAATGTCCCCCAGCCCCAGCGCAGACGGCCGCCATCGGTGTTTGAGGCTTGGATTCGATCTCCAGCAGCAAGCGTGATCAGGCCGCTGGCGGGTACCGTGCCGGTAACGTTCGATCCCGCATCCACCGTGATCATCGTCGCGCCGGGAAGGGCGGGCCGGTACAAACCACCGTGAGGATCCACGAAGTGCAGTAGTATTCCGGCTCCCCCAATAGCGGCGATCTGGTTCACGCCTCCCGCGCCATTCGCAGGCCCGCTGACAGTTGCTGGCAGCAGTCCAGGGAGTGAATTCAGCAGGTCATCGAACAGACACGCCACGTAGATGGGATCGATGATCTGGCCGCGGCCGTCGTGAAACGAGATGGCGCCGCTGATGCCTGTCATCACCTCGTCTGGTTCGAACCAGCGCGCGGTGGTGAAGCCTTCCACGCCGCGCACGACCATCGCCCACGGGACCGGCCGGATCGGCGGATCGCCAGGCTGCGCGTAACGGGCGAAGGCCAGACGTTCCAGCCGGAGGAGCGCCTGCGGGTGTAACCGCAAGACGGTGCACGCTCCCGTGAGAGGCATCCCATCGGCTCCGTAGAATTCCGTCGTGCGAGTGCCGGCCGTCAGGCGAAGTGTGACCTTGTCGCCAGGCGAGAAGCTCTGCTTGGCGCTTCCATCGAGGCCGCGCGAAACCGTGAGCGAGTCGCCCGTGCGCGCTGTGCATCCGACCACCTCGCGCTTGGAGCCCGAGGCGTTGGAAAGGACCAAGAACACCGATCCGCCGGTAGGTGAGGGAAAATTTGCGCCTGTGCCGGCGGCTAGCGTGATCGTGTTGTCGTTTTCCGATGTGGCGTTCGCCAGCGTGGAACTGACGGGCGTGAACGCGTGCTCGCGAATTCCGAGAAATGGCGCTCGGATGTCGCCGGTAATTGTCAACGTCAGCGCTGCGGAGTCGTAGTCGCCGCCGGCTGGAGTGGTATTGGCCCAGCGAGGACTCAGCCGTACCGTCGTCAGTCCCAGCGCGCCCAGGCCGTTGTTCTGCAAATTCTGCTGGACTGCCGCGGGAGTGAGCGTCGTGATGGGGAAAGTAGCCATGGCGTCAAATCACTGGTTGGACGTGCTCGGCAAAATGACCGTCCGGCGAAGTCAGCCGCACCACGAACTGCTTGACGGGAACGCGGCAGAACGCATAGTAGGAGAATTTCGGTCCGGCGCCGGAATTGCGGCGCACGCGCAGGGGATCCACCCCCGCCGGCACAGGGCCGGGCTCGTCTAATGCAATGTCGCCCAAGCCCAGCTCAATGGTGATCGGCGGCTGCGGAATGAACGGGCCGATAGGCGGAAAGATCTGCTTTGGCGGACGGATGGCCGTGACGCGCAGGATGTAGGATCCGGCGTCACCTGCGTCCAGCGGGGCATCAGTGAACCAGCTCAGCATGGTTCCTGGGGGCGCCACGCTCGCAGTCAGGACGAAGCCTTCCAAAACCGGCAGCGGCAGCACCGAGCCCGGCTTGATGGTTGTGCGCTGCTCCGAGCTGCGGCCCAAAGGGTCCGTGATGCGCACGGAGAACTGGACGGCATCGTTCACGTCGGCACGGCGGATGATGGCCCGGTATTGTGTTGGGCTGGGAGGCGCGCCACCGGCTCGCCATGCTCCTGAGCCGGTCCCAGGCTGCGTGACGCCGAGGCTTTCGAGCGGCCCGTCGACGGAAATCAGCGGAGGCGTTCCCGCCGGTGCGCCCACGACCGCCGCGCGAATCGAAATCGTGTGCGGGCCGAGCGGTGTTTTCTTGACCGGCGCCGGGCTGCTCCACTTAATGAGCACGTCACCCGGCCCTCCGCCGGAGGGCCATTCGACTTGCAGGGCGGAGATCACCGGGGGGTCCACGGGCGGGACCACCACCCAGCTCACGCTGCTGGCAGGCGACTTACCCGCCAGGTTGCCGCGGAGGTCGTCTTTGTCAGACCATGCGGTGGCGCGATACCACACTCGTTTCCACGAGCCCAGCGGCGTATCGAATCCCTGCGCGACGGTGATGTGCGAGCCGAGCGCATCGGTTTCCTGCTGCACCGTCCAGCCCGCGCTCGCGACGTTGAGTGTCTGCACGGGCGGACCCATGGTCTCGAGTTGCTTGGCGGCGTCATCCACGCGCACGCGATGGAGATCGAGCCGCCGGACGCGCGGGCCTTTGCGCGTGCCGATGCGAATGCGGGCGCGGTAGACGTTCGGGCTGACGGACTGATCGAGGAACGACTGCGCCTCAATAATGGGAGCCGCAGGCGCGAGCACGCGCGGCGCGGCAAAGGCTTGCAGCATGTCGTCGGCGTTCGGGCCGCTCGGCCAGTTGGCCTCCACTTGCCCTGCGCTGACGCCCAGCACCAGAAACACGTGGATCGCGGTCGAACCGCGCGGCAGAGTCACATCCATGCTGGTGCCGGTGACCAATTTGGCGTTGCGGCGAGTGAACTCCCGCCGCGATGGATTCGCCTTGAAGGCGTTCTTGATGCGCGTGAGCCGCTGGCTCAACGTCAAGTCCTGCGCAGGCTCGCTGAGGTTGTTAGCCAGGAGAATTTTCGTCTCCGTCGATTCGTAAACGAAGTACCCGGTTGCGCCGGGAGCCGCGGACCACGCCAGGCGCGCGTGGCACTCTCCGGAGGCATCCGGAAGGCTGGCCAGTGTCACGATGTCAGGCGGCACAAAAGGCGGCCTTGGATCGGAGACAGAGATTACGCTCGGCTCGGTGGACCACGTTCCGGTGCGCTGCGGCGAAATCCTTTCCTGTCCCTGCGCCCACAGTGCGAGGCCGATGTGGCCCGTGGCGGCGTAATTCAGGCTGAAGCCGGGGATGGTAATGCGGTAGCGTCGCGTCTCCGATCCTTGCGCCGGTCCAAACGAGACTGCCGTATCGCCGGCCTGGTTGATCCCCTGGAGTGTTCCCGCCGCTGACGATGGAACGTCTCCGGCGAAGGTGATCTCTACTACCGGATCAGCGCCACCGAGTGAACGCTGCAAGCCCGAGGGCACGGTGACAATCGGCGGAGGATCGCCGTGGAACGCTGCGGCATACAGCCTCCCCGCAAAGCGAATCGTCTGCGGCCGGCGGATGCGCCAGTCCCACAGAAACTCGATGACCAGCGTGCCGGGACACACCGTCCCTGACGCAGGCACCGAGGCGTGCATTTGAGCGCTAACAATTCTGACCTGGTCCACGGCCGGCTGAGAGACTGTGCGGTTGATCGCACTCCAGCTGCTCCACTGGCCATAGATGTCCTGGTGCGCGGCCGCGTATTTCATCGTGCGGTTTCCGGGATTGGATGGGATCGGCAGTTCGCGGTGGACCGCGTGGATGCGCCAATTCTCCGGATCAGGCGGTGTGATCGTCTCGTTGATCGCAATTGGCAGGAAACCGCCGCTTCGTCGCTTTGCCATCACCGCTTCGGCAGGCTCTGCGGGAGCGACGCCGGCGCGTGCGAAGGCGTACGTTCGCGGGCGGAATAGAGGAATCGCGGGCGGCCGGTCCCAGCCCACGCGCACCGAGCACAGCCAATCGAAATCGGTTTGCCTCGGGCGCAGATGGCCCATGAATCTGGTCATCATGTTTGCGGGAGCGGGAGGCGGAATAGCCTGCTGCGGAGTGGGAACCAGCGCCGCATATTCGACCGGCGCGGAGTTGCCGTCGAAGCCTTTGTCCCAGCGCGCCGTGATCATGTAGTCGTATTGCGCGGCATTCGGAATATTGACGGCCGCGAACGACTGCGTGGTGACCGGGTAAGCGGTCCCGAACCCGAGACCCAGGCTGAAGTAAGGATCCGTGCCCGCACCGATCAGAGTCAGGCCGAGAGGCGAGATCTTTGATGTTCCACCCGCGACGGGCATCGACTGTCCCGATGAATTTTCCGGGGGTGGAAGCGGAACGTTGAGCTGCTGCGCGTAGTGCTCATTGGGAGGGAAACTGGCGACCACCGGACGCAGGAATTGCAGCAGGTCGGTATTCAGATCCTTGATGAGATCGGTGAAGTCCGGTGCGCTCCAGAGTGGCGCAGGGACACCTGCATCGAGCAGCGGTCCCCACCCGATCGGAGGCGCTCCACGCTCCAGGCGTTGCCGCGCGGCGTTTTCCGGGGACGTGAGCGCGGCGACCATGCCCTGGTTATCCGCGTGCGTACCGATGCCGGACCATTCGGGCTTGGAGACGGGCAACCCCACGAGCTCGAATTTTTCCCAGCCCGCGGCGGCGGAGAGATCGTCGGCGGGGATGCCGCGCACCTGCAAGACATTGATGCCCGCAGAGACGATCAAACCGTCCATGGCGGAAGCGCTCAACTGAAGTGTTGCCGGGCCTCCGGGAGCTGACGTGAAGGCGACCACTTGAGAAAGAAGCGGCGTTCCGGCGAACGCCATCACCAGGCCGGCCGCACCGTTCACATCGATTTCGACCGTAGAGACCGTGTCATGCCAATCGACCAGCCGCGTGCCGAAGAAGAAATCGAGCGAGCCGACGTCGATGGCGAGAGGCACAGGCGTACGCGCCTGCCGCAGCCGCCGCCACACAATGAAAGGCCCGCTGGGAAATCCCATCTCGCGGTGGATCATCCAACGCAACTCGAGCACCGCACCGAGCCGGGCCGCTTCCGTACGCGCAACATCGAGCAGCCCGAGCCGACGCGCGACAACCGCCCAATTGAGGAAGGCGCCTTCAGCCTGGAAACGGGTGGTGTCGACGATGAAGGCCATCTCAGTCCTCTTCCTCCCACGGGGCTTTGACAAAAATGAAGTCCGCGACGCTGAGGAACTGGTCGGTGGCGGCGGGGCCGTCAAGATAAGGTTCCTTCTGCGCGATGCGTTTGAGCGCCAGGCGGATGTGCTTGCCGCGCGAGTTCGGCTTGAGCGTGATCAAAGCGCGCTGACCTCCCGGCGCGCGCACGATTCGATCGACGACAGGATCGCCGCCGGCCTGCTCGGAGAGCGCCAGCCATTCCACCGGCGTGAGTTCATAGCGCTTGTTGGCGGCGGGACCCGGGTCGGTGATCTCGCGCGGAATCGAGCGCGTGCGCCACATCGGCTCGGATGCGTCGATCAACACAGCCGCGGGTTGCGGCTTGGGCACGCCTTCCTCCCAGAAGACCACCACGCGCGGGAATTTGGGAACCGGGAGTGGCTCGAATCCGGCAGCAGTGAATTCCTGATCGAGCTCGCTGCCCTTGGGCGCCGAAGTGGCGAATTTCACTCCGATCGCCTGCAACGCACCCGTGGCTGCAAACCGGTGTTGGACAGCGGCGATGCCAAAGGATTCCGCAAACGCAGCCGTGGTCGCGAAGCCGCCCGTGCTGAACGAACGCCGCCACACAAATTCACCCACGGTCCCCTCAGGCGCGGCTTTGTCGGCGCACTCGATATCGAGGACGTAATCGGTAAACGGCTCGAGCGGGATGGGCACGGTGACCATAGAATGGCGCGTGCGCGAGCCGTCGACGGGCACACACGTATCGGTGACCAGGCCTACAACCGCGTCTTCCCAGGGTGAAAGCACATCGGCCTTCACCGGTTGAAGGGTGACATCATTGATCGGGAACGGGTGTGGAACGGCGGGCGAGGAGGGAGTTGGCCGGAACGACGCCGCTTTGATGCGCACCTGCAAGCGCTTGTTGTAAGCATCGTAGATCCGCGCGACGTTGTTGGTGCCGAACACGATCTTGATGACTTCCGCGCCGAAGTATTGCTTTTCACCGTCTTCCGGCGTGCTGCACAGCATCCACGGATCCAGCCGGCGCGGCGCTTCGGCGTCGGTCTTGAACCAGAATTTCTGGACCTTATCGGACACGTCCTTGTGATCGGTCGCTGCCTCGCCCGCGGGACGCCGCTCGCGCGACGAATCCCACTTGACGTGGACTCCGTAAACGGTGTTGGGCAGCAGCAACGCCTGGTCCGCGCTTTCCGGACCGAGCGCGGTTTCGAGCACACCCTTCTTCGTTTCCTGCTCGAGCGTGTCGTAGTCGAAACGCAGCGTTTCACCGTAGCGCAGAGCTTCAATTCCCACTACATAGAAAGGCCTCTTGGTGAACGCGCGGTGCCACTTGGGATCCTGCGGCCGGAGCCCGACATGGATCGTGGAGGTGTCAGGATTGCCCTTCACCATGACGACCACCGCGGAGTATCCTTGCACCTGCGACAGCGTCTGGAACTGCACCAGAAGTTGCATATCATCGCGCCACGGCCCTGCTGGGTCCGTCCAGCGCGCCGGGAACGTGCTGGGTGGAACACGGTCCGCCGGCGTCACCAGCCTCTGCGAGAGGACGTTCTCATTCGCGTCACATTCGGCGATCACCAGCATCTGGCCTTCGAGCACGCGGCCAGGAACCAGCAGATAGAACGTTGCGTATTCGACGCGGCCCGTGTGGAAGACTATGGCGTCATCGAAAGGCCCCGGTTTGAACTTCAGCTTCTTCCAGCCGTCCCGGACCTGCTTGGCGCGTTGCGGATCGCCGAACGGCTGCGGCTTGCGCGAATCGAACACGGGCGCAGCCAGCGCGCGCGTGAAGCAGCGCTTCTCACCGGTAGGCACGGTCGCGCCCACGGTGCCCGCGGCGCCGGCTTGAGGTTCGATGCCGCCCGCGACCAACAGCGCGAGCGACGAACGCGAGATGGGAATGCCGCTATTGATGCGGCGGACCGCTTCAACGAGATTGATCCTCTCTTCGGAGACGACCTCGGTGGACTTGATGCCCCGCGCGGCTCCGACGACGTCGAGCACAGGGCGCGCAGCTGTGGACGTCAGCGCGGTTGTTGCGATCGCCGGAGTGAGCGCCTCGGCAAGCGCCGGAACTGCGGTCGTGGTCACCGGCGCTACGACGGGTGCGGTAGTAGACGGCCGGGTATCGGGCTGCCTCGACGGACAGCGCGCCGCGGCGCCTTCGACCTGGGCGGGAATGATTCCGGTGAGCACGTCGAGCTTGGAGTCGCCGCAACGCCACCTCTCCGTCACCTTGAGCAGGATGTCCGGGTCCTGCGAACGCACGGTGTTGGGCGGATCTGGCCAGGCCTCGCCTTCGAGAATCCAGCCGATGGGCGAGGGTCCGAGGACTTCGCGGAGGAAATCCCAGAAGACGGGCGCCTGCGGAGCGGCGGGCCAGCACACGGTGCCCCAGGTTTCCTTCACGGTCTCTTCGAGGAACTTGCTGCTTTCGATGGCCTTGGGCGTAGCTTCCGGCACCCAGCTCAAGAGCGCCAGTTGAGCTTCCAGCGGCTTGTCGCCGGATTTTTGTGCCCACCAGGTGGCGGGCGTCGCGCCTGCCGTCACCGAGCCAATAAGGTCGACTTCGGTCAGCGTGTATTTGAAGAAGACATCGCCGCGCGGGACCCAGCCATCGGGCGGAGCTTCGGGCGTGCCGTTGAGGTTCTGTCCTTCAAACTGCACTCCGGCCGCTGCGAGCGGCGGCGTGGACATCATGAGCAGCGGAATCGCGTCGATTGGCACGACTGGAAGGCCACCGGAGGGCGCAGCGTCTGCTTCCACGCCGTCCCCGATTCCACCGTCGATCGATTTGTCCGTTCCGGTACCGACGACGAGCGCGGGAGAGCGGCTGATCAGCTTCAGGCTTTTCACCAGCAGCGGCGGATCCGGCACAGGCACGCTCGGATCGCCCAGCGCGAAATCCACGCAGCCTTCGATGCTGAAGAACAGAAATTCGATGCGGCCGCAGATCTCGCCTTCGATGCGCGAGATCTTGTTATGCGCGGCGTCTTCGCCAACGTCGACTTTGAGCTTGGCCCACGCGCTGATATCGATGATGAACAGATGCAGAGTCCCGCGGACGTAGAGAATGCCCGCCAGACGGAAGGGATCGAAGCCGACGATCGCGTCGAAACCGGCGGCCAGTTCCGCGTATAGGCCGGCGGACTTGCTCCCCCACACGAACGAGACATGCAGCCCAGTCGCGATGGAAAATCCCGTGACGGCCGGCAAATCCGGGATTCCGGAAATGCCGTTGCCGGAGAGCATGAGATAGCCGCTGCCCTCGAAGACTTCGAGAATCTTGGCGTGGATCTGATCCGAATAGCGCCCCAGGAAGATATGCCAGTCTTTGGTGTCGTTGAAATTGAAGAACGCCTCGACCGGAATGCGGATTTCCAGCAGCGGGCTGACTTTGTACTCCACCGAAATGCCGATGGTGAGCGTGCCGCGGCCCATATCAAGGTCGATGACGGCCAGCAGTAACCCTTCGGCGGTGCCGCCCAGCTCCGGCATCACCTTCAGCAGGTTCGCCTTCATCATCAGCAGAAGGCGCGGTCCGGGCAGTTCGAGCAGAATGACGCCCTTCAGGTTGAAGATGACGCTGCTGCCCATGGTGCCGAGAATGGCCCCGACGCCGAAGGCCCACGTGTTGACACGAGGCTTCCAGAAATCGATCTTGGTAGGCTCGCCTCCGGTCGCTTTCAGCCAGGCGAGCGCGGGCGCCATATCGGACGCCGGAATAGCGTCCTCGTTGCGCGCGTAATTCATCGCGAACAGTCCAAGGAAGCCGTAAATCCCGAGACCGGAATTGCCCAGCGGGATGGCGACCGGGAATTCCACTTCCAGCGTGATGATGACGCCGGTGGCAGGCCCGCCCTGCGCCGGTGGAATGTTCGCCACGCCCACACCCGCGGCGATGCGCACCTGAACGGGAACGATGGTGAGATCGATCTGCCCCTTGATCTCGTTCTCATTCAGCTCCATGTATCCGCGGCCGCGCAGCGCGCCGGGGATATCCACCGAAGCCGCGAACGCCGTCAGCTCCGGAGGCTGCACGGGATCGAAGCGCAGACGTACGCGTGCGCGCTCGATGGATACGACGCCGAGATCGATGGCGAAGCCGAGATCGATTTCGAAAATGAGTGGGTTGTTGCGCGCGATGCGGGCGCCGAGGATTTGCAGAATCTGGCCGAGAGGCTCAACCACGCGAATCGCGCCGGGCTTCGACACATCGATTGTGTAGCCCTTGGAGGCGTCAAAGATGGGGCGGAACTGGAAGGCGGGCTGGCCGGGCTCGTAGCCTACGCGGATGCCGACAGCCTTATAGCGAACGGCGAGCGGAGCTTCGCGCGAGATCTCGATGAGAGTCTTGCCGCCGATGCTGACGTTCATCGAAACGGCGGATTCCAGGTCAAACAGGACGCTGACTTCGGGGCCGGTGGGCCGCACGCGTACTGCGATTTCGCCGCCGTACCAAATGACCCGCTCTACCTTGACCCATCCGAGGGCCGCGATGGCGGCGGGCACCGTGAGAATGGCGCCGGTGACAGCGAGCTCGGCGAGAGCGCCGTCGTTCGCTACGGCTCCGGCGCCTGCCGATAGCAGCGGCATGAAGACGATGGAGGTTCCGAAGAAGTTCAGCGCGAAGCCCGGATCGGCGGCGACAGGTTCGTTGGGCAGCGTGCCCCACATGTACAAGCCGTCGATGTCGGCGGGATCCGCTCCGTAGTAGCCGATAACGGACACGGTGTCCGTGGCGTCGTCGATCTGCACCACGACGCGCACGTCGATCAAGCCATCGCCGGTGTTGTTCGCGCCCAGAGGCCGCCCAGCCGCTAGCTGCGGATTTGCACCGATGTTGCCGGCCAGCCGGTTCTCCGCGGCTGTTTGAATATCGAACTTGCCGAACACTTCACAGGCGACGAACGTGTTGCGCACGATGCGCACCTTGCAGCCAAGCATGCGGAACCAGCTCGGCGGCGAAGGCGGGGTGGCGGGCGGAGGATCTTCCACTTTGATCGTGGGCGGCGGACCGGGAGGCTGCTCCACGGGTGCTCGCTTGACCAACCCGTCGGTGATCGTCCCCGCCGTCGACGAAGGCGGCCACGACGCTACCGCCTTCCACCAGATGCGCCGCGTGGACACATCCGGGAAGCCCTGGTTGGTCCAGTTCGTCATGTCAGGGGCGTGGGAAAGCGTGAAATTCTTGGAGCTCAGTGAAGGCTCGGTCTGCAACTGTTCGATGATGGCGCGCAGGCCGAGGGCGCGCCGCCTGGCTAGATCCGTGTTGTAAGTGACCTTTTGCTGGGAGCTGTCGCCTTCGTAACTTGCGAAGCCCTTGATGGTGATCGCAGTCCCGTCCGGGAGGCTCTGCAACGCCGGACGCAAAGCGGAGGCGACATCGGTGCCGCCCATCCATGGCGAAGTGGTGCCCTCGTCGGGAGAGGGCTCCGTGTGAGTGTTCTTCGCATCGAGCGCATAGCTGCGCGTGGCGGCATCGGTGCCGGGATCCGGGCGGTCGAAGCGATAATATCCGGTGAAATTCGCTACTCCGGCGACGCCCGGCAGCTCCGCCCGAACGGTAGCTTGCGTGCCCGGGGCCACATCGACGGTAAGCGTGGCGCTGGTGCCCGCTGGATTGCCGTTAACCGTCCACTGCGTGAACGCGGCGCGCGACGGATCCACGTCGAGTGCGATGGTGGCGGTGGCGGGAGTTTCCGTCACCAGACGCAAGCGGGGCGCGAGCACGGGCGTTCCGCCCTGGGTGATGCTGGTGGTTTGCAGTTCCACCGCCGGTGCGGCGGGCTGTGTTTGAGAGCCCGGAGGCGGAGCCGCGATGGATGGCCGCCGGCTCACCTGAATGGCGAGATCGGCGGATTTCGCTGGCGCGCTTGTGTCCGTGGCGTGGATCTCGATCAGCCTCGTGGTTTGCGTACCGAGATCGACGTCGAATTCGCGCCCTGCCTGGGCCGCGCCGCCGTCGAAGGACGCGGTGACCGTAAAGGGAGTACGGCCTCCCTCTACGTCGATGACCATGCGAGTCCGCACGGGCAATTGGGCTGTTGCGGTGGTATCGCTGGCGCGCGTGATACCATAGCCACGCCCATCAGCGTCATAGAAGCGGGCGCCCAGCTTGAGCGGGCCCGCGCCCTGATTGAGCACGGTCAGCTCGAAATCGCCGGTGACGCCGGAAGAAGCGCCGATGCCGATCAGAAAGTTGCGCACGCCCGCATCGACCGCGAAGTCTTTCGCACCGTGAGGCGCCACGAACAAACGGATTTCCGGTAGATAGAGGCCGGTCCAGCTTTCATCGAAGCCGAATTGCGAAAGAACATCGGGCGGCGTGGAACCGTTCGAAAGATCCAGCACGCCGGAACGGAAGCCGAACCCGACGACGTTCGATGGCCCGACGAATGCGTAGGGCGGATCCATCTTGATCAGCTCGGCCACGGCGATGTCGCCGGGATCGTCCAAGCCGGTCGCACCGGCGGACAGCAGCGTGGCGGCGATCGGATCGTTGTTCCCCGAACCCTGTGTGAGCCGCATCTTGATGCGGGGAAGCGTGATCTTGACTTGTTCGTGGGCGGGATCGGGAACCAACTGGCCATCGGGCTGGCGCGTGGCTCCGCGCAGGAAGGGGGGCCGAAGCACAATCGTCGTGAGCAGGAAGTCCAAAACGAACTCGGTGGTGGCGTAATCGGAAGGCGGCGCATCGAGCGGATTCGTATCGTAGGCGGTCAGCACTGCGGCGGTGTTGGCGAACCCGGGGTCCCCACCGATCGCCGTTACCGCGGTGGACACTTTCTGGGAAGCCGTGCGCGGCACGACGAGTTGAAACTGAATCTGGGTATCCCGGACGTCGATCCACGGATCTCGCCGCGCGGGGTCGTTCTGCGGGTGGCCCTCGGTGTTCTCCGCCTGGATGCCCATAATCATCAGGGTGGGATCGATGAAGGGCCGGACGGCGCCCTCGAAGCTGACAACGCCGCGAATGACGATGCCGGCCTCGTCAACGGCGATCTCGTGCTCGCGGACGAGAAGTACAGAGAGGGCCGCGTGCCAGTTTCCAAAACTGTCGCCGCGCAGGATGTACGGTGTAATCAGATCGAGCAACGATAGGTCGAACGGCACCCAGACCCCCCTAAGTCGTTGGCACTCGATGGGACTTTTGGCTTGCCTTCTGCTGAGGCAATAAGCGGATTATAAAGCCGCCTATTATACTTGTCAAGAACAAAGTGCTTCGATTCTTTTGTGATTCATCACTTTTCGAATATTACATCCAGTTTCTTTATCTATGTGCCCAGCTTACTATACGTAAATCGAGTACTATATTACGTAAGCTGAGTACTATGGCCTGAGCGGCGCTTCTCCCTGCGCTAACTTAACGGCAGTGAGCGGAGCGCCACTCGGCCTCTGCGGGGGGCGCCCAACCGGATAGAAGCAAGAGCGGACCAGTGTGTTATGTTGTACGCCAGTGTGGTTACACAACCAACGCACGATCGACTCTCTAGGATGATCTCTTCATGATGAACCGGCGAACTTTTCTCGGCGGCCTGCCCTTGCTGGCGGCAAGGCCGGAGCCGAAGGCCGCGGACGTATGGTCTCCCCCGCGTTGCGAGGTCTGGGACGTGCATTGCCACATTTTCGAAGTATCGGGAGAGACGCCCGAAGAGCGGGTGACCGAGTTGGTGAAATTCGGCGACCGGATGGGCATCGAACGATTCGTGCTCTTCATGGGTTTCCCTTTCTACACCGATCCCACGCCGGAGCAACTGCGGCAGCAGAACGACCAGGTGCTACGGGCCATGCGGGCGTTTCCGCAGCGTATCTCGAGTTTCGTGTACCTGAACCCTAACCATCTTTCTTTCAGCCTCCAGGAGTTTGATCGTTGCGTGCGGGACGGCCCGATGGTCGGCGTCAAACTGTGGGTGGCGAGACACTGTAATGCTCCTGAACTCGACCCGATCGTCGAACGCGCGGCCTCTCTTAACGCGGCGATCCTGCAGCATACGTGGCTCAAGAGCACCGGCAATCTGCCGGGGGAATCTACTCCGTTCGACGTGGCCGAACTCGCGCAGCGCCACCCGAGCGTTCCGCTGATCTGCAGCCACGTGGGAGGAGACTGGGAGCGGGGGATCCGCTCTATTCGCGCGACCAAGAACGTGTACATCGATGTCGCCGGATTCGACCCGACCGCCGGGGCCGTCGAAATGGCGATGCGGGAACTGGGCCCGGAGCGAATTCTGTTCGGCAGCGACGTTGGCATACGGACGTTTGCGTCGCAACTGGGCAAGGTGATGGGGGCGGAGGTTTCCGACGCCTCGAGAAAACTGATCCTTTGCGGGAACCTGAAGCGAATGCTTACTCCGATTCTCAAAGCGAAAGGGCACCGGCCGTGATCATCGACACAAACGTGAGCCTTTCGCGATGGCCTTTCCGGAGAGTGCCGGGCGATGAGCCTGCCGACCTGGTGATGCGCTTGCGCCGGCGCGGTGTCGGGCGGGCCTTCGCCGGCAGCTTCGACGGGATTCTACACAAGGACCTGGCCGGGGTGAACACCCGGCTGGCCGGCGATTGCCGCGCGTACGGGAAGGGCCTGTTACTCC
>JAEHDI010000619.1 GCA_016880505.1 Bryobacterales bacterium
ACATCGGTTTGATGAGGGCTGCCGACGGATTCGACTACCGGCGCGGGTACAGGTTCTCCACCTATGCGACATGGTGGATCCGCCAGGGGATCACGCGCGCCCTCGCCGATCAGGCGCGGACCATTCGGCTTCCGGTCCACATGATCGAAGCTATCAGAAGGCTGGCGGGCGCGCAGCGAGAACTCCGGCAGGAACTGCGCCGGGATCCGATGCCTGGGGATCTAGCCCGGAAAATGGAGATCTCCGTGACCAAAGTGCGAAAGATACTCCGGGCCACACAGGAACCGATCTCGCTGGAGACCCCCATCGGGGAGGAGATGGAATCGTCTCTCGGCGATCTTCTCGTGGACCACGAAGCCGTCTCGCCCTCGCAGTCGATAATCAGCCTGAACCTTCGGGAGCAAACGGCCGAACTTCTCAGGACGCTCAAACCCAGGGAAGCGGAGATCCTTAGGATGCGCTTCGGATTGCTGGATGACCGCGTCTACACCCTCGAGGAGGTTGGCCTGCGCTTTGCGGTGACACGGGAGAGAATCCGGCAGATCGAGATGAAGGCGTTGCGCAAGCTTAGAGGCCAGGGCCGCAGCCATCAACTGAGGACCTTTCTCGAGAACAATTCGGGAGGCTGATTCAACCGGGATTGCGAATGCTAAGACAAACGATTTCCTTTACACGACTGGCATCGGCGTCACCTTTGCTCGTTGAGGGTGTGGATCACAGGCTTGAAAGCAAGATTACTTAGTAGACCTGCACGAAAGGAGAATCGCAACCGTGGCATTGAAGATTGAAGAAGTGGAAGGCATCGGTCCGGCGTACGCTCAGAAGCTCATTACTGCCGGCGTCAAGACCGACGCCGACATGCTCGACAAGGCAGGCTCGGCCAAAGGCCGCGCGGAACTCAGTGAGAAAACCGGCATCGCCGGATCACTGATTTTGAAGTGGGCGAACCACGTCGACCTCATGAGAATCTCCGGAGTCGGGCCACAGTATGCCGAACTTCTGGAGGCAGCGGGCGTCGACACGGTGAAGGAGCTCGCGCAAAGAAACGCTGCGAATCTTGCGGCGAAACTGGATGAAGTGAACGCCCAGAAACATCTGGCGGGCACGTCGCCCGCGGAATCTCAGGCTGCAGACTGGATTGGCCAGGCAAAGAAACTGGCTCCCAAGATCTCTTACTGAGATCACGGAGCGCCGAAACTGGGGAGGGCGGGGATCCCTCCCCGGCAAACAACAGCGGGTCAAGAACCGCTTGACCTCACCCCGCCGTACCCGCTCGCCGTCTCTGTCCGACAACGCAGCTCGCTCTCGTCGGGGTGCTCGCCGAGTTCGTTGACGAGTGCCGCATGCATCGTCTCTACGCGCGATCCGTGCGCCGGTTCCTTCGCTAGATTGCGGAACTCGCCCGGATCGTCCTTGAGGTTGTACAGTTCCCGCTCAGCCGGGTGTGAGGCGTCCGGAGCGGAATGGTACACGTACTTCCAGTCGCCCGTGCGGAGCATGGCGAAGCCCGAAGCGATGTTGTGGCCGTAGTACTGGCTCACCGCCCGGTCCTTCCACGGCAATTTCGAGTCGTCGAGCCACTGCGTCATCGACGTGCCGTCCCAGTCGTCGGGCGCGCGGGTTCCCCCGAGCTCCGCCAGCGTTCGGACGAGATCTACCGTGGAACACGCGCCCGCGCGGCGCTGTCCGCCTTTCCATCTCTCCGGCCAGCTCACGATCAGCGGGACTCGCGCCGCTTGCTCGTACACGCAGTTCTTCCACCACAGCCCGTGCTCGCCCATGTTCTCGCCATGGTCCGCGGTGTAGACCACCACCGTGTCGCGCGCGAGTCGGCTCCGGTCGAGCGCACCAAGCACTTTCCCGATTTCATCGTCCACCCACTCCGTCAGCCCGTGGTAGAGTTCACGGCCGCGCCGGGTGGCAGCCGCGTCCATGTCAGGAAGACCGAAGCCCCTGCGCAGGTGCTTGTAGTTCAATGGCATCCCGTCGAGAAAACCGTCGGGGATCTCCGGCATCGGCACTCTCTTCTCAAACCGCTGCCAGTAGCGTTCGGGGACGATCAGCGGGAAATGTGGCGCCAGGTAACCGAGAAACAGAAAGAACGGTTTCTCCTTGCGCTTACGGCGTGAAAGAAAATCGAGCGCCCCGGCAGTCACACGACGATCGTGCGACAAGATGCTCGAATCGTCTCCGGGATGAAAGTCCTTGGTTCGGTCTCGGCACGATTTCACGTTGACGCTTTCGTCGTCCGCGGCGCGCCGGCCCCCTCGGCCTGTCATGTTGCCCCGGTTCATGTTGCCGCCGATTTCGACGAAACCGTACCGGTGCGACGAGTCGTAGTGCTGTTTGCCGCAAAGGAAAGACTCATAACCCGCAC
>JAEHDI010000620.1 GCA_016880505.1 Bryobacterales bacterium
AGCATCGAGAGAAGGTTGAGCTGACGAGAGAGCCCGTAGTCTTCCCGGATCCGGCCATCCGCTTGCTGCTGCCAAACGCATTCTGGATGAATGGTTGGTCACGCGGAAAGAGTCGTGCCCGGTAAGTCCTAGGGCTGTATCGGAAGCGCCCCGGCGGTGAAGATTCCGTGTGGGCGCGGTGCGCTCCGGGCCGGGGCGCGTTCGATACAGCGACTTGAAGGAAGCCGTGCGCCGCCACGGACGGACTATGGCGTTTCAATCGATTTTGGAGGCTCGGTGGGATTCGTGCACGGGCGGTCAGGGCCGGCGTGGCGTCGACTGAAAGGCTGTAAGTCGACCGGCGGGGGTGCGGGGAGTCGTTGAGAGGCCAATCGTGGAAGCGGCGGCGGCGTAATCGGTCGGGGGACGCAGGGGAATGACGATCGTGCGGAAGCACGTGGCACGTTCGAGTTGTGTTCGGCTGTCATACTGCAAACGCCGTCCGCAGCGGTGGAGAACGAAGCAGCACCTGGCCAGGGGTCAGTCGTTCGATCAGGATCATGGGGCCGCCGCAGCGGGGGCAAGTCCACAGAGCGGGATCGTGGTCGGCGCTCGATGACTCCTTCGGGAGGTGGAGTTCGGCAGCGGTAGCCCGGAGAAAGTGAAAGCAGAGCGGCAACAGCGCAGCCCGCCTGCGATTGGCGAGAAACCCGAAGTTGCGGATGCGAACGAACGCCTTCGGTAACACATGCAATAGAAGCCGGCGGAGAAACTCGCCGACCGACAGGGTCATCAGGCGTCTCTTGTTGTTGTGGGCGGAGTCTCTCCAGCGGAAAGTAACTTTGTCATCGGCGAACGTGACCAGCCGATGGTTGGAGATAGCGACGCGGTGGGTGTAGCCGCCGAGATAACGGAGAGCGTGCTCCGGGCCGCCGAAGGGACGCTTCGAATAGACGACCCAGTCTTGGCGGTATAACTGCCGCAGCCAGTCGCGGAAGAGTTTGGGATGGGCGACAGCGCGCAGCTGTCCATGAAAACCCAGCCGGCCGTGCGCGAAGGCGTGCCTCAGGCCGGCGACAAACTTGCCGCGAAACACGGCGCCGAGCACTCTCACCGGCAGGAAGAACGCGAAGCGCGGGCTGATCCAACTGGTGTGATCCGGCGACAGTCCGCCGGCGGCGACCACGCAATGCACGTGCGGATGATGTTCCAGCTTCTGATTCCAGGTATGCAGCACGCTGAAGAAGCCGATCTCGGCGCCGAGGTGTTTTGGGTCGCGGGCGACTTCGATCAACGTTTCCGCGCTGGCGCGAAACAGCAGATCGTAGATGATCTTCTTGTTTTGCAGCGCCAGAGGTGCCACCAGATGAGGCAGCGTGAAGACGACATGCACGTAGCGGGTGGGCAGCAGTTCCTGGCGCCGTGCTTCGAGCCAGCGCTCGCGGGCATTGCCCTGGCACTTTGGGCAGTGCCTGTTTCGGCACGAGTTGTACGAGATGGCGCGCTCGCCGCAGCGGGAGCACTGATCGATGTGTCCCCCGAGCGCAGCCGTGCGGCAGTGTTCGATGGCCGTCAGCACCTTTAGGTGCTGCCACGTCAGCCACTTCCGACTACGCTCGATGAAGCGGTGTCCCGCTACGCGGATGAGATCGGCCACCTCCAGCGGCGGCCGGCCCATCTACTTTTTGCGGGCGGGCGTGTCGTTGGTCGGAAGCGGAGACAAATCGAGCGCGTCCAGCGGACTGGCCGTGGCGCCGAGATGTTTGTGGGAGAGATGAAGATAGATCGTTGTCTCTTCCAGGTCGCGGTGCCCCAGCAGCACCTGAATGGTGCGCAGGTCCGCGCCTGCCTCCAGCAGGTGGGTGGCGAAGCAGTGCCTCAAGGTGTGCGGGTGGGTGTGTTTCGTGATGCCGGCTCGCTGGGCAGCGATCTGGCAGGCATGCCAGACCACCTTGGTAGTGACCGGGTGTTCGGCAGTATGCCAGCGGTTGCCGGGAAACAGCCAGATCTTGGGCTTCCGTCTCAGCCCGTGCCAGTACTCGCGCAAAGCCTCCAGCAGCTTGGGGCTGAGCATGACGTCCCGGTCCTTGCGCCCCTTGCCGCCCTGAACGTGGATGACCATCCTCTGGCTGTCGATATCACTTACCTTTAGGTGAGCCAGTTCGGCTCGGCGCACTCCGGTCGCATAGGTGGTCATCAGCAGCATGCGGTGAAACGGCGTGTCCGCCGCGTTGATCAGGCGTGCGACCTCCTCCTGGCTGAGGATGGTGGGCAGGTGTACTACCTTTTTCGGGTACGGCGTCTCGGCCACGCTCCAGGGCTTCCGTAGCGTCTTGATGAAGAAGAACCGCAGCGCCGCCAACCGCTGCGTAACCGTGTTCGGGGCCAGCTTTCGCTTGGTGAACAGCTGAGCCTGATACTCGCGGACGTGCTTCGGCCCCAGGTGGTCGGGGCGACGGTGGAAATAGCGCGCGAAATCTTCGACAGTACGGATGTAGGTCCGTGTTGTACTCTCAGAGAAGTTGCGACGCTCGAGCTCTTCGAGCATCGCTTTGCGAAGACGGGTCACAGGGAGCCTCCTTGTGACCCGACGATATCCCGATTAACGCGTCCCTGCTGAGCTACGACCCACGCGACGCGTCTGCCGCTTCACCGGCTTCGTTCAAGTGGCGTTACCGGAAACTGGCCCCAAACGGCGTTCTGGGAAGCGCGCCCCTCCAACTCCCGGATCGGCCGCATGGAAGTTGAAACATGAGCGGCTCTGCTACGCC
>JAEHDI010000073.1 GCA_016880505.1 Bryobacterales bacterium
CTGGCGATCCAGTCTGATGTTGCGCCTCCACTGGTGGTAGAAGACGGGCATTCCGTGAGGGACGTCTTCGCGGTGGTGCGGGAGGCTCCGGTAGGTGCTCCGATAGAATTGCGGCTGCGGCAGAATTCCGGGGACTACTGCACGCTGATCATTCCGGCGGGCGCGAAGTACTCGAACATAGTGCATGGTTTCGGGCTGCCACCTCTGGCGGCGGGCGCACAGATTGCATTGGATATCGTGTCGGTGGGGTTGGCGAGTGCCGGTTCGCCGGGACGGGACCTGACGGTGACGCTGAGGCTGTAGGGGCGGGAGTGGGGCAGGCAATTTCAGTCCAACATCAGCACGACCATCGCCCCATCGGTCTCCAGCTTGTCCCCCGTGGCATTCTGCGACGAGGTCGGCACCGCCGGCCGCTCCACCAGCGCCAGACCTTTCACGTGAGTTGTGAGCATCAGGTCGGAGACCACCTTGGAACGCTCTCGGTCGATCATCGGATCGATCTTGTGGATGAAGGTGCGGCTCTCCGGAGAGAATTCGATGCCGATGTCGTGCGTCGCCGCGCAGACCCACACCTCGCGGCCGTGGAACTTCTCCGGACGGCCGAAAATACGCAGGTGGTGCCGCTTGGCGAAAGTGTTGAGCTGTTTCTGGAAGACCATGTCGGGCGGCTTACCCTCCAGCAGCAGGATCGACATCGGCGCTTCCTTGTATCCGCGGTTCTCGGCCACCGCGCGCACGGTCTCCAGGCCGCTCTGCGCGCTGAGCGCCTCGGCCGTCGCCCAGCCCGCGTCCGCGAAGGCCTTCTCGAGTTGCTCCCGCGTGCCGATGTACATCAGGTTCGTCATGTCGGAGGGTTTCGGAGGTTTCGCCGCGGCGGTCTGGAAGGGAATCGCATTCACTAGGTCATACAGCTCGTCGAACGGCTCAATGGCCGCAACGTAAGGCTGCGAAAACTTGCCGGTCACTTTGGCGGGCTTGGCCAGGGCGAGCTGCAGTTCCGTCCCGGGCTCGTAATGGATGCGCGTGTCGGCCTTCTGGAGGACCGCGCCCTTGGCGGCCTGGAGCACGCTGGCCAGCTTCGCCAGCGGCCCTTCCGCCAGTCTTTCAAGACCTCGGTCCATCCGGGCCGTGAGCGTCTCCGATTCAAGGATGCCGAGAATCTGCCCGTTGTTGTCGACGGTTTCTCGGGCGTTGTCGACTTCGAGTACGTTGGTCGAGATCTTGATGGTCTTGCCCGCCGCATCGGCGAGTTCGGTGAACTCCGCCAGCAGCACGGAGCGCTGATCGGCGGCTGTGGCTTGTGTGGCAGACTTGACCTTGCCGATGACGCGCGTACCGGCGGGAATCACTACACGCCCGCCCGCGATCACCGGCGCGACCACTTTCGCCTCGATCTTCTGCCCCGCTGCCGACGAGCAACCCACAGGGGTCACCAACCGCACCGAAAGCTCCGTCCCTGCGGGAAGGGTCTGCGTGGGAGCAATTGCAGCGAGGCTAGCCAGGCCGGCCAGGAGCCGGATAAATGGATGCACGTTCGGGACCGGCATGGCAACCTTCTTTTTACAGCATACGCGCGAGCAGCAAGCCCTGGCGATTGCCGCTCACGGCGAAGCCTGTGACCGGTACGGACGCAACCTTGGCGGCTGTTCATCCGGCTCCACCAGCCACGCGCGCCGGCCGCCGAAATACCGTGTGAGTTCTGCGTTCGCCTCCGTGCCCATGTCATGCGCCCATACCACCTTGGACGCGTCAATGTCGGCGCGGTTATAAACCCATTCAGTGAACCAGTTGTGGCCCGGTTTGTAGCGAACGAACACGAGGTCGTTGCCGGGCAAGGTCAACAAGTGACTTAGAATCCCGGCCCGTTCCACATTGCCAGGTCTGGTGTAGTACCAGGTCATGGGGTAGTCCGGGGGCAGAAATCGCTCAAACGGGGACAGGAATACCCGGGCCAAGACGATAACGAGGCAGGCCATCGGAATTGCTTTGGTCAGACCGGCTGCGGATTGAGATCCCTTCCGTCCGGCCGCCCGCAGGTGGCGGATCCCCTGAACCAGAACCACGTACAGCACTCCGGTTAGTGGTGCGGCGTAATGAGGATAGAAAAACACGAGCATGGCCATGCCGCCGGCGAAGCAGACTGTCGTCACCAGCAGAAAGCGGATCCGCCGGTCTCTCCACATCCATGGCAGCATCACGAGAGGTGCCGTGAGCGCCGGCCCGAGGTAAAACATCCAAAATTCTCCGAGGTCCTTTGCTGCGTTCGCCAGAAATCCTGTTGCCGACCCTGTCGCGGCCTTGGATCGATTGAACTGCCACGTGACATAGAAGTCCTGCATGGAACGGTGGCGATAGACGGGCGTAGGGTTGACGGAGTCCCAGAGGAAGTAACGGGCCTTCACGTACGTGTCCCGGTTTACTTGGTATGGCATCCGCCGGGCTGAGCCGGTCAGCCGCTGGTTGTAATAGCCCAGGCCCACTCCGGTCAGGCCCAGCACTACGATGACCGGCGCCACAACGCTCGTAGTCATCTTGATGGGGGACAGTCGAAGCTGTCGAAACCCCCACATCGCCATCGCCACCGCCACGGGAACGGCCAGCAAAAGGCCCTCGTAGGGCCGGCTCGAAGCCAACACTGCAAGACCCACGGCCAACAGAACGGCGTCCCACGGCCGCTGCTTTCGGATGATCCGCGGTAACGCGCCCAGAACCAATGCCCCACCCGTCGCTGCCACAGCGCCGCCCCAGTAACTGTTCATCCAGTAGCTGAACAACCCCAGTCTTACTACCGCCAGCAGTCCTCCCACCAGTGCCCAGAACGGTGGTAGCCAGCCCTGGAGCATCCAGCACAGCGCGGCACACATTACCCCGGTGCTCAGCCAGACGCCGGACCACGAGTGACCCGCCACCACCTCGCCGGCGGCCAGCGCCAATGCCTGGGCCGGAGGGTACATCGACATGTACGTGGGCTGCTGGTTGACGTGGATCGTTTCGAAATGCACCCACATCGGGTGAGGCGGGTTGGTCAGCCTACCGGAAGCGAACGTGTCCGCTGCCAGCAGGTAGCTGAATTCGTCGGTGATAAACGGCTCCCGAAGCGGCAGGAGCGGAGCCAGCGCGGCACGCCCGGCCAGAGCAGCGAGTCCGACCACCACGAAGGCCAGCCGCCGCCTGCGGGCGAGGCGGCCCAGCATCAGCTCAATTCGTCGAAACCTCGGCACCAGATCCGTCGGTCGCCGCCGGAAGATCCACCACAACACGGCAAGCAACGCAGCCTCGACGAAATACAAGGAGTACCAGATCGTAATGGCCAGCAGGTCTCCGAGAAACTGGATCATTCCGAGCCGTTCGGGATAGAGGTCGACGTCCACTTCTGATACGCCCGGGTCTGTACGACGCCGATTCGCTTGCCGGGTGAAGCACCATTCTACACGGACTCCGATTGTGCGCCGGGAGGCTGTGAAAAAACCACGGACTCCGATTGCGCGCCGGCCCACAAGGGCCCCAGCGCCGCTGTGCTATAAGAAGAGTTTCAGTCCCTGAGCTCCTGAATGAACTCACCTGCTCGCACCGGTAAGCCTCTTTTGCTCTGGGGGCCGCATTACCGGCTCCAAATCGAGGAACTCGACCAACAGCACGAGGAAATCACCGTCCTGCTCAACGCTCTCTACGCCGCTCACCGTTCCGGAGCTCCCCGCGCCGAGACGGCCAAAGCGTTGGACCGCCTGATCCCCGCGGTCGCCCGGCATTTTCGAGCCGAAGAGAAGCTCATGCGCAACTCCGCGTATCCGGGGCTGGAAGCGCACGCAGCGGAACACTCGCGTTTGGCCAAGCGGGTCCGCGCCTTTCAAAAGGAATTCCGCGCCGGCCGGGCCGAACTCACCGACGAGCTCATCCGCTCTCTCGCCGACTGGCTCCGGGACCATCTGCTCGTCTCAGACAGGCGCCTTGGTGGGCACCTCACCAGGGTCGCCGACAGTAAATTGCCCGTGTGATATTCTCCCCCTGAGGCCTGACCCAATGAGCACTCTCAATCGAAGGAATTTCCTTGTGGGTTCGCTTGCCGCCGGTGGCGCCTTGCGCCCGTCGCACGCCCAGGGCACAGATGAACCCATCCCGACCGCCTTCATCGGCACCGGCAACCGCGGCTCCGCCCTCCTCAAAGGCACGCTGAACGAGGCCGGCGTCAAGGTCGTCGCCGTCTGCGACATCAAGCCCGACCGCCTCGACCGCGCTGCCACCATGGCCGCCCGTGACACCCCCGTCACTTACTCCGACTGGCGCCGCATCATCGACCGCAAGGACATCAAAGCCGTCTTCATCGCTACCCCCTGCGACCTCCATGTCGAGATGGCCATCGCCGCCTACCAGGCCGGCAAGCACATCTACTGCGAGAAACCGATCGGCGTCACCGCAGAATCCGTGAACCGCCTGTGGCGCGCCGGCAAGGATTCGAAGCTCGTCTTCCAGACCGGTCTCGGTCTCCGCTCCAGCGCCCGGAATCGCACCGTCATCGCCAAAATCCACGAAGGGATCGCCGGCAAGGTGATCATGATCCGCGCCCATCGCACCGCCGACGACGACCTCGATCACAACGGCTCTTCCGCGGACTGGTTCTTTAACGCGAAACGCTCCGGCGATGTCATCGTCGAGATGGCTGTCCACAACCTCGATGTCTGCAACTGGGTCGCCGACAGCCGTCCCGCATGGGCCGCCGGCGCCGGCGGCGCGCTCGTCTGGCCGGACGACCCTCCGGGCCGCACCAACATGGATGGCTACACCCTCACCTACGAGTACGCCAACGGCATCAAGTTCTCGTTCACCCAGGTCTTCTTCCACCCAAACGGGATGCCCGGCGGAGGCCAGTCGACGATGGTCTATGGCACCACCGGCGGCGTCGACCTTAGCACCGCCACCTACTTCCCGAGGCAGCGCGGCGCGCAGCCCGTCAAGCTGATGGAAGGCGCCGGCGGCCCGCGCGGCTCCAGCCAGTACGACAGCCACATCAGCGGGTTCTTCAACGCCATCCGCACCGGCGAGCCGGTCACCGCGCCGCTGAAGGTCGGCTGCATCGGAACGCTCACCGCGATCCTCGGGCGCGAAGCCATTTATCGCAAGAAGATGATGACCTGGTCCGACCTCGCCGTCGACCTCTGAGAGCGCAATCCGGTGACGCGGAGCCCCACTGATAGACTACGACGTTGTGGAGGGACGTTATAGTTCATGCGACGGAACTTCTGGAAGGCAACATTGATTTCGCTCGGAGCGTACACGGTTGCACTCCTGATGGGGTTTTGGGGTGACTTTCGTTTCACGCTGTTTGCTGTTCCTGCGCTCCAAGTCACGTGGACGCTGTTCTGCGTTATCAGAATCATTCAATTACGCATCGGCGGCGGCCACAAACCAGATGCCCCGCCATACGATCGAGAAAGCTACGGATTTGCACTTGGCGGCTCGATGTCTTCATTAGCTTTGCTGGTAGTGATTGTTGTACTCACCCAGGTCGTGTGAGCCACAGAAAGATCCTGCAACGGTAGTATTCCTCGGGTGTGCCGCGGTTGCTCCGTCAGGCGAGGGCGGCGAGCAATTTCTCGATGTCGTCCATGTTGTTGTAGATGGCCGGGGAGATACGGATGCGGTTTTCTCCCGCGGTGGTCACCTGGATGTTGGCTCGCGTCAGCTTCGCGGTCGTCGCCTTCAGATTCCCGGCCTGGACGGTCACCAGCGAACTCGCGGCGTTGACCGGCGTGATCAGCTTGTGCCCGAGGCCCGGCAGCTCTCGCTTCAGGCGGTCGCACATCGGTTTCGTGTGGGTGTACATTTGCTCGACGCCCGCATCGAGGATGCGCTTCAGCGCTTCGTACTGCCCGGCGTAGCCCGCGTAGTTGAGATTTCCCGGTTCGTAACGACTGGCGTCGCGCCGCGCCAGATAGGGAAAGTCTTCCTTGCTCGTATCGCGACTCGTGACCCAGGGCAAGTAGTTGAACTCAACGTAGCCGGGGAAGACCAGATCCTTGACGACGGAGCCCTGAAGCTCCTCGCGCACGTAGAGGAAGCCCGCGCCGCGCGTCCCCTGCAGCCACTTGTAGGCGGAGCAGGCGGCGAAGTCGATTCCCATCGCACGGACATCGACGGGCACGCTGCCGGCAGCCTGAATGATATCGGCGTACAGGTACGCGCCGTGGGTGTGCGCCAGATCGCTCAAGGCCCGGGCGTTCTCGACATGCCCGTTGACGTTGGAAACCAGAGTGATGGAGATCAGCCGGGTCTTTCGGTCAACCACCCTTTCCATGTCGCCGAGATCAATCTGCCAGTCGCGGTGCCGGACGATGCGAACGTCCATGCCGCCCATCCGGCGTCCCCGGTAATCGTGCAGCGAGCCGGCGTAATGGAGATCGTTGGTGACCACGTTGCCGCCGGACGCCTGGATGTCCAAACCGTTGACGACCGCCGCTTCGCCCGCCTTGGTACACAACACGAAGCCGATCTCGGATGTTTTCGCGTTGATGAGCCGGGCGAACAGGGGTTTCACCTGGCCCAATGCCTCGGCGACGTATTCGCCGCGTCCCTCACCGGGACCGTACATGTGAAAATCCATGTACCGGCGAATGCCCTCGGCCGTGTACCTCGACAGAGGCACGTGGGCGGCGGCGTCGAGGTAGACTTGCCCGACGGCGCGCGGAAATTCGTTGCGGATCGATTGGGCGGCGTTCGCCTGGGCGGAAGCGGTCAAGCCGGAGACGACTGCGGTCCCGGATGCGAAGAATTCTCGCCGGTTGATGCTCATGTCAGCCCTCCGCGCGGATGTACCCGCTCTGGCTGACTATTCTAGCTCGCTTGAAACACCGCGGCCGAGAATCTGCCCCGCTGAGGTATACTCGGAACTTCTGCCAAGGAACGCCTTAAAAGACCTCAAACCCTCTTTCTCGGAGATCCATCATTCTATGTTCAGACAACTTCTCACTTTTGGTGTTTTGTGCCTGCTGATTCCTACATTTGCGTTTGCGCAGGCCTCGGCCGGCACCGGTAGCATTTCGGGCGTCGTCACCGACCCCACTGGAGCGGTCGTCCCGCAGGTCGAAATCACCGTCCGCAACGTTGGCACCAACGTTGCGCGCACGGTCCTGTCCAATGAGGTCGGCCGCTACGAAGTCGTCGCCCTTCAGCCCGGATCGTTCGAAATCAGAGCTTCGAAGTCCGGCTTTGCCAGCCTGGTGCGCACCGGCGTGACTGTCGCCGTCGGCGCCCGCGTCGCCGTCGATCTGGCCATGTCGGTTTCCGCGACCGTGGAAACCGTCACCGTCAACGCCGATGCAGCCGCCGTCGAAACCGACAAAACCGAAGTCTCCACCGTCGTCAACTTGAACGACATGCGGAACCTTCCGCTCAACGGCCGCCGCTGGGACGCCTTTGTCATGACTACCCCCGGCGCCACCAACGACGGCGGCTTCGGCCTCATCACCTTCCGCGGCATCTCCGGCCTTTACAACAACAACATGATCGACGGCATGGATAACAACCAGGCCTTTTTCTCGGAAGCCAAGGGCCGCACCCGCCTCTCCTACGGCGTCAGTTCCGAGGCCGTCCAGGAATTCCAGGTCGGCACCAGCAACTTCTCCGCCCAGTACGGCCGTTCCGCTGGAGGCGTCGTCAACGCCGTCACCAAGTCCGGCGCCAACGACATACACGGCGGCTTCTTCTACCTGATCCGCGACGACTCGCTGAACGCCACCAACTCCGTCTCCGGTCCGGCCCTCCGGGCGCTCGGTTTGCCCGAAAAGCCCAAGGACCGCCGCCAGCAATTCGGCCCCACGCTCGGCGGCTCCATCATCAAGGACAAGCTCTTCTACTTCCTCAGCTACGACCAGCAGAAGCGTACGTTCCCGGCCGTCGTCGTTCCCAACTCGGCGACGTTCCTCAACGCCACCGGAACCGCCCCGGGCTTCAGCAACGTCATCAATTTTTATCGGAGCCTTACCGGACCCCAGCCCCGCCAGGGCGATCAGTGGCTCGGACTCTCGCGCGTCGACTGGAACCTGACTCCGCGCAACCAGATCTCCGCCACCGTGAACATCCTCCGCTGGGATTCACCCAACGGCATCCAGACCGCGCCGACACATCGCTATCACGAGAGCGGCAACGGCTCCGATATCGTCAAGACCGAGACACTCATCGGCCGGTGGAACGCCGTTGTCACCCCCAGCTTCGTCAGTGAGGTGCGTGTCCAGTGGGGCCGCGATTTTGAGTCCCAGGTCCCTAACGCCCCCGGACCCTACGTCGCCGTTACCAACGGCATCGACTTCGGCATGCCCGACTTCCTCCCCCGCGACGCCTACCCGGATGAGCGCCGCTGGCAGGTCTCCCAGAACCTCAACTGGCTCACTGGGCGGCACTCCTTCAAGTTCGGCTATGACGTTACGCGCGTCGGCGACAAGATGATCAACCTCTTCCAGGGAGGCGGTGTCTACAACTACTCCGTGCTCAACGACCTCGCGCTCGACTGCTCGAATCCTGCCCTCCCGCTCCCCCTCCAGGGTTGCGTCGCCACCTCCGGCACGGGCGTCGCCGGCAAGCACTACACAAACTTCATGCAACAGTTCGACACCCTCGGCCAGGGCGGCAAGACCGAGTTCAACACCGTGGACCTCGCCTTCTACATCGAGGACAGCTTCAAGCCGGTCTCCACCCTTACTGTGAACCTCGGGTTGCGCTACGACCTGCAAACCGTGCCGGAGCTTGCCGGCAATCCGGATGTCCCGGCTACCAGCAAGATCAACAAGGACACGAACAACTTCGGCCCGCGCGCCGGCATCTCCTGGGATCCGTTTGGAAAGCACAAGACCGTCATCCGCGCCGGCGCCGGAATGTATTACGGGCGCACACAGAACTCGACCATCGCGAATTTCATCACCAACAACGGCGTGCGCTTCAAGGGCTACACTTTCGTTCCCGCCAACGCCGGTTCTCCGGTCTTTCCCAACGTGTTGACGGACATTCCGACCGGCGCCGCCGGACGTCCCAACGTACTGTACGCCGCCCCCGACTTCGTCAATCCGCTCATCTACCAGACCGAGTTCTCGATCGAGCAGGAGGTTTTCAAGGACTTCACCCTGTCCGCCATCTACCTCGGCACGCGCGGCCAGAAACTGCCTCTGTTCCGCGACACAAATCTCTTCCCCTCGACGCGGACCAACGTCTACCAGATCTGCGGCTCGCCGCAGGCCGGCTCCAGCACGGCCTGCTCGAACGTGGTCGGCGCCGTCGCCGTTCCGTTCTTCTCCGGCGCGCGCCCGAACACGAAATATGGCTTCATGACCATCGCCGAGAGCGCCGTGAACACCTGGTACAACGGCTTTGTGCTCCAGGCCAAGCAGCGCTTCTCGCACGGCATCCAGTTGCAGGCCGCGTTCACCATCTCCAAGGCCCAGGACAACGGCCAGAAGTCCCAGACCTTCTCGACGAGCAACCAGCCGTTGAATCCCTTCGATTTGAGGCAGGAGTATGGCCTCTCCGATTTCGACCAGCGGAAGCGCTTCACCATGTCCGCCTACTGGCAGCCGCCGTTCGCCCGCATCTCGTCGAAAGCCCTCCGCCGCGCGTTTGACGGCTTCCAGTTCTCGGGCATTCTGACCCTGGCCGACGGCCGTCCTTACTCCGGTATGGTTTCCGGCAACCCCTCGCCCAGCGGGGTGACCTCCGGTCTTCTCGGCGTCGGCGGCAACGCGCGGTTCCCCGGCGTCGGCCGGAACACGTATATCGCCCCTGGCTCGGCCATCGTTGATTTTCGCGTTGCCCGGGAGATCAAGTTGTCCGAGCGGCTGCGCTGGCAATTGATCGCGGAGGCGTTCAACGCGCTCAACCGCATCAACATCACCAGCATCAACATGACTCAGTACAATATTCGCGGCGCCGTGCTCTTCCCGCGGACCGACTTCCAGTCGATCTCCGCCACCGGCACCAACCTCTCGCGCGAGCGCCAGTACCAGCTCGGCACACGCTTTACGTTCTGACGAACCGAAAGACCGGGGACTGACTCTCCATTTCGCCGCTTTTGCGAAATGGGTGCCTCTCCCCGGTTTCTTCCTGCCGGCAGTCGGGGAGCCCGCCTTGTCCCTCGCTCACGGCAGAGGTGTCGCCGTGTTCGTTGGGGCTGTCTATTGGTAGGCGACCGTGTAGATGGTGTTGATGTCAGCGACGCTGATGGTGCCGATGTCAGTGCCAGGAATACTCAGGGGCTGTCCGAAAATATACTGGCTCATGAAAAACGAGCCGTGGGGCCCCGCGGGGCCCACGCTGTAAGTAGGTGGCAGCGCCGATAGCACACTGGCCGGGATCGTAAAGGTCCCCGCACCACCGTCGGCTGTGCATTGGAATGAAGCACCGACGTCACCTTGTGGCCCTGAGTCATATGCCGACTGGCCGTAGATGTACACCAACGCGCCGGCAGTTCCGCCGGTCCAGGTGACGGTAAACGGCTGATTGCGATTAATGGTTCCGGGAAACGAAGCTAGCTCGTTCCATGTGAATGTGGCGGGGTGGTTGATGGACGCGCTGTGAGCCCCGACATTCGCGCCGGCTGTCACATTGAAGGCGTAGGTCCCGGCCGTGACCAAGGTCCCGTCCGTCACAATATTCGGAGCAGCCGGAAACGTCGGGGCAAAAAGCAACTGGTAAACCCCGGTTGATGACATAGGAATTGCCCGGTTTCCGACCGGACCATTCACTATGACCGCCCCTGCACCTAGCGCTCCAGGAATCACAAAACTAGGGAGTGGAAACTGCATAACGGCGCAACTGCCTATCGGAGGCTGACCTGGAACTTTTAACAACGCACTGGAGCTGAAGCTGCTGTATGCCGCCGTAATGTAATCACTGCGGTAAGGGGCCCCGTCTCCTCCAATCCCGCCGCCCAGGTTTCTATTAAGAATCCTTTGTACAGCCAAAGTGCCGATGCGGACGTTTTGACCGGAGAGGAGGGTTTGCCACTGGCTTGACGAGTAGCCACCGGGATCGCTGCAGACGTTCCCCGTGCGCGCAATCGCGATCGTGACGTAATTGCTGACCACATTGTCAACCACGACGGAGACCGGGATATAGCAGCCTTCCACGCCTTCCGGTATCGTGAAGACGATCTGATCAACTCCTACGCAGCAGCCGGAGCGGCCCCGGTACTGAATCGAGGCTTCCTTGCTCCCCACGAAGACGCGAGTGTTGACGCCGGGCATATTCCCGGGCAGCGCGCCTCCGGGTTCGTTGCCGCTGACGGGTCCGATGCCTGTACCCCATAGAATCATTACCTGCCCAGGACGGGCAGGGTGATCGAAGGCATTGATAGGGCGGTCGGCTTCGGAATTCACGTTTTGGATGATCGCGGGACCGCTGCCAGCCTGATTCAGCGCGAAGGTCCCGAAGGACCTCGCTACCACCCGGATGGGCACAGGATTGCTGTCCTGCCCGTTGTATCTCACCCGCACTGTACCCGGGCCGAGAGGAGTATTGGACGGAAGCACGGCCGCCACCTGCGTCTTCAGCGTGTACAGCATGATGGCGGTCACAGTGGTTTGGCCCACAGTGACGGTGACCGAAGTTCCCGCCAGCCCTTCCGTGGTGGGCAGCGGAAACGCACTCACCTGCACCAGCGTCGCCGGACCCAGGTTATCGCCGAAAATGACGAAGATGGAGCCTTGCGCAATTCCGCCGTTTGGAAGTCCGGAGCGCGCGTAACTGGCTCCGTTGAGTGCACCGTCGGCAGCCCTGATGGTAGGCGTTTGCGCCTGTGCCGGCAGTATGAGCCAAAGGCCGAATACTATTAGCAGAAAGATACCGCTCGAGCGCCTCATCGGATCGTCCTCCTCCGTAGTGACACTACTCCCGCTTGATGTCCAGTAAGTCAGGTTCAGGCCAGACGTGGAATTTCTTCGTCGGCTTCCAGTTGCCAATCAGTATACACCTATTTGCCTCTCGATCAAGCCTTTCTGGCAAATTTTCTTCGTCAGGTTTATGTCGTGCGACCAATGAAGAAGAACGGTCGGCGCCGTAACTGCTGTTGCGGCTGGCTACCGTTCGTATACACCCGTCCACCTTCTCTTAATTTCCCGGTTCAGGCAGAGGAGAAGTTCTTAACTTTGACTGCTTTCGGCCATTCGTGAAGCAGCACGCCCGCTGACCCTAAACTTCGGTTAACTTTCCGCCGATTGAGACACCGGCGATGGATTCTCCGGCTCCAGAGCGTGTTCGCTCCGCCAGGCAAGCTCCGTCCGAACCGGCGCAGGCGGATGAGCTCAGGCGGTTGAAGGCTCAGTTTCTTGCAAGCCTGAACCACGAGATTCGTACCCCGCTCAGCGGCATCCTCGGCATGACGGACCTGTTGCTTGAAACGGAGTTGGACGAGGAGCAGAAGGATTACGTCGGCTCGGCGCGGGTCTGCGCGGAGAACCTGCTGGCTCTTCTGAACGCGACCCTCGAATACTCGGATCTCTCCGCGGGAAAGCTCGCCGCCGAGGAAGCGGAGTTCGATCTCCGCGAAACCCTTTCCTCAGCCGTCTCGCAGTACGCTCAAAAAGCGTCCGCGAAGGGCCTGGAGCTTGCGTGCGGCTTCAGCCCGGACCTTCCGGCCGTCGCCGTCGGCGACGCTCTGCGCCTGCGGCAACTGCTCTCCCATCTTCTCGACAACGCGGTGAAATTCACCGAGCGCGGCGAGGTGCATTTCCGCGCCTCCACGCGGTCCGCCGGCGGCGGTTTCCTGCTCCGCGTTGAGGTGAGCGATACGGGGATCGGTATCCAAGCGGAGAAACTCGGCGCGATCTTCGAGTCCTTCCGCCAGTTGGATAGCGGGCTCTCGCGATCCTACTCCGGCCTCGGCCTGGGCCTGGCGCTGTCGCAGAAACTTGTCGAGCTGATGGGCGGCGAACTCTCCGCGGAAAGTGAGCCTGGCAAGGGCAGCACCTTTTCGGTCACTTTGCCGCTGCGGCTTCCTGACGATCAGGGGTCCGCGCACCTGCAATCGGCGGGCGCGGCGTCCGGTGGGAACGGCGCGCGGCGGATTCTCGTGGTGGAAGACAATACGGTCGCGCAGCGGGTGGTTACCCACGGCCTGAGTCGCGGCCCCTATAAGGTTCATTGCGTGCCGAGCGGCGCGGAGGCGGTCCGGGTGGCCTCCGCCGAGACCTTCGACCTCGTCCTCATGGACCTGCAGATGCCGGACATGGACGGCATCGAAACCACCGCGCGGCTCCGGCTGCTTCCCGGCTACGCGAGCGTTCCGATTCTCGCCCTCACCGCCAACACGACCGACGAATACCGGCAGCTCTGCCGCCGCCACGGGCTTCAGGGTTTCCTCCCAAAGCCCGTCCGATCGACGGCGGCGTGTCGGCAGTGCACGGTGGCGGATGAAATTTCTCTCGCACATTCCCTTCGTCGAGCTGCTCGGTCTGGAGCTGCTCGCCTGCGAGGCCGGC
>JAEHDI010000621.1 GCA_016880505.1 Bryobacterales bacterium
CCGTTGCAAAATCGCGCCGAGCTTGGTGTTAGGACAGCCGATGCGGCCGCGTTGTAACCTTTCGCCCCCTCGCGACTCTAAACGAGTATGGTGTTGCAGGAATGTCAGTCTGTCTCGGATGCCGAGGTGGTGGATCGGGTTCGCGCCGGCGAAACCGCGCTGTACGAATTGCTCATGCGGCGCTACAACCAACGGCTGTTTCGTGTCATCCGCTCCATGCTGACAAACGACGTCGAAGCGGAAGACGTTCTTCAGGAGGCGTGGGTACGCGCCTACGAGCACCTGGACCAGTTCGAAGGCCGCGCAAGTTTCTCCACGTGGGTTACACGGATCGCCTTCCACGAGGCCCTGAGCCGCACACGAAAGAGCAAGCGCTGGTCTCCGCTCGAAGGCCCGGAGGGAGAGATCATGCCTGAAGTGAACCGCCGGCAGGCCACGTCTGAAACACCCGAGGCTCAGGCCATGCGGGGCGAATTGGCGCAGATACTGCAAGCCGCGGTAGACGCGCTGCCCGAAACATACCGCTCGGTCTTTGTGTTTCGTGAGGTCGAGCAATTGAGCACCGGCGAGACCGCCGAATGCCTGGGGCTTACCGAGGAGACGGTTAAAACGCGCCTGCACCGTTCGCGCGCTCTGCTGCGAAGCGAACTCGAAGGCCGCCTCGGCCCCGCGATCGCTGGAGCCTTTTCATTCCTTGGCGCCCGATGCGACCGGACTGTCGCCCGTGTCCTCGAGCGAATTGGCGCGTAGTACCTTCACGATCGGACTGGACAGGCGGGCTACTTACTTGGCGGGCTTGCGGTCGTAAATCGTCTCAAAGGCCGCCTTCGACGGGAGGTCGACGCGTGTTTTTACCGACGTCGTCGCCCCGGGAATGGTATTGCTCGTGACTTCGGCGCCCTTGGGAGGGATCTTTCGGTCTACCTTCGTCTCCTTCACGAGCGGCCTCCGCTCCCCACGCCGGCAGTCTACTCGCTCGATATCCTCTTTCAGAATCGAAACCTGCCCGTCCTTCGTGATGACGACCAGGCTCTCATCGCTGGCTCGATCGAACGTCGCCCGAATCGGCTCCTTGGCGTTCACCTCGTAGACGCGCAGTTCGACGCCGTGTTTCAGTTCCCGCACCTTTGCCCAGGAGTCGTCGGCCGCCAGGCATGCCGTTGCGGTCAGGAGCAGAAGAGCGATTCGCTTCATAATGCGCTGTACGACACAACTCCACTTCTTGGATAGCACAGGGAGTGCCGGGCGCCCGGTATCCCTGACACGACTGGAAGATATCCCGACTGTAACTACTTCCACTCCCAGAGCTTGGAGTGCGTATTTCCCTCGGGGTCAACATCGAACTCGAAAACGGTTGCGGCCCCGTTCAGCCTGGCCAGTTTCTGCGAGGCAGTGGTGTAATAAATCGCACCGCGGTACTTGACTGCGCCACCACCGACAAACCTGCCCACTCCTGAACCTTTCCAGGTGGCAACATCGCCGTCGTTGGTAATCACCACGCCCTGGCCTTCCCCATATAGGCTGCCGTCGGGATTGTTTTGAGACCAGTATGTCCCGATCTCCATGATGTCGACGCCCAGCAGTTTTCCCTTCGATTCGAACGCGACCTCCACCTTGAAGCCGCCGTCAACTGACAACACACGCCTTCCGGTCCGCTTGCCTAATTCTTCACCCAGTTGTTCTCCGAGCATGAATTGTCCCCTCTCCCGGGATTTCCGTTTTGGCCCCCGGGTTACTCAGAGTATACACCCGTTCACCTTTAGAACCGCAGGCGGAGTTCGAAATGGAGATACGGGTTTAGAATACCCTGGAATCCTGATTTCACTGGCTACTACCTTTCCGCGCACATCCTCACTCATGGACGCGAAGCGATCGAGGCCTTTTGGCGGCGCGGCATCGCCGCCGGCGGCCACATCGACTTCATCAAGCCCCTCACGATCTTCCGCTCCGGGGACCTCGGCTACACCGTCGGGGTCTACCAGGCCACCAACGCCGGAGTCACGGTCGACGGCCGCATTCTGATCGTGCTCAGAAAGATCAACGGCAGGTGGCTGATCGCGGCTCACGAAACCGTGGTCCGCGACCAGCCGTAAGACTCCACGTAAACACGTTTCGGATCTCTGCGTGTCCGGACACTACCGGAAACGGAAAACCCATCCGGCTGTTATCTCGCCCTGGCTGAGGTCGTGTTGCTTCTTTGGGTCACCGCAATAAGTGATGCCCGGGCAGTAGGAGTAGGAGTCAGGTAAGGGCGTCGAATAGAGTTCCGTGGGCGCGTACCGTCCCTGCAATCGAAAACCGAAGTGCCGGGAGACGAAGTACTTGATTCCACCGCCGGCGCTCCACGCGATCTTCGTGCTGATCGAAGTTGCGCCACTCGCGTGGGTCGCGCCCGCGCCGCCAAGCAGGAAAGGCTGGAGCCTCTTTTCGGGCTCCCGCATGTCAAGAACTAAATGCACGAGGAACTGGTCCAGCCGGATGTCACCCCTCCGGATGGTGCTGATCCCGCTGGTGCTTTGATGGGACCACAGGAACTCGAGGCCGCAAGACTTGTGGAAACCATACGTGAATGTGGCCCCCACAACCGGGCTGCTCCCGACCTTGATGGGTGAGGGATCGTTGTCCGAAGTCTTCATCGTGCCGCCGAATCGATAGCCGGCGAACGGCTGGATCTCAAAGCTGCTCTGCGGCGATGCTAAAGGCGGCATTGCCCCCAAGACAATCCAGGCGAGGAGCTTCATGACGCTTATCCACCGTTCAAGAGATCAATGGGCAGCATCGTGATCCATGGCGCATAGGTGATCAGGAGCACCGTCGCCAGGAGCATCGCGCAATAGGGCAGTGTGTCCGCGTAAACCTGGCTGAGCGGCCGCCCGAAGCGAAACGAAGAAAGAAAGAGATTCTCCCCCATGGGTGGGGTCAGGTAGCCAAGCTCCATGTTGGCGAGGAAAATGACGCCCAGGTGCAGCGGATGGACCCCGTATGCCGCCGCAATTGGCGTGATCAGCGGGACCACCACCAGAATGGCCGAGTAGATATCCATCAATGCGCCTACAACGAGAAGTAAGCCATTGAGTGCCAGAAGGAACACAAGTTTGGAGTGAATGTGCAGTTTGACCCACGTAAGCGCCTGCATCGGGATTTCCGCGTGAATCAAGAAATTGGTAAAGCCGAGGGCGACGCCAAGGATGATCAGGAACCCGCCCACCAGCGTCCCGCACTCGGCGGCGATGCGGGGCAGGTCGGCGCGCACGCGGAGGTCCCTGTAAACAAAACACTCGACAATGAGCGCGTACAGCACCGTAAGAGACGCCGCTTCTACCAGCGTGGCGAACCCGCCGAGTATCCCCGCCAGCACCACCACGGGAAGCAGCAGTTCCCACTTGGCATCCCATGTCGCGGCGGCTGCCTCTCGTACGTTGAAACGAACCCGTTGTGCCCCACTGAACCATCCACGCCACGCGCCCCATCCGGCTACCGCCACAACCAGCAGGAAGCCGGGAATCAGCCCGGCGACAAAGAGCCGGTCGATTGGTGTCTGCGCGTAGATTCCGTAAAGGATCACGGGCAGGCTGGGCGGTAACAACAACCCGATCGAACCGGCAACGGTGACCAGGCCGATCGAAGTTCCCTCCGGGTACCGCGCCTCAACCAGCATCGGCAAGAGCAACCCGCCCATCGACAGGATCGTCACTCCTGATGCGCCGGTGAACGGTGTGAAGAACGCCAACAGGAGCGTAGTGACTACCGCCAGCCCGCCTGGCATCCAGCCCACCAAAGCCGTCAAAGTTCGCATGAGCCGCTTGCCGGCGCCTCCCTCCGAGAGCAGGTACCCTCCGAGCGTGAACAGCGGAATCGCCGGGAGCATCGGAGAGGCCGCAAGCCGGTATATATCCGCGGGTACGGCCGCTACCGATACACCGGCATTCCAGAACAGGAGAAGCGCAAGTCCGCCCAGGACAGCAAAAATAGGCATCCCGAGTGCGGCGCCGGCGAGGATCGCAATCACGGCGGCCGGCACCAGATCGGCGCTCCGTGAACCGGAGACGTTGTGGAACAACAACGGGCTTGCCAGCCCGATTGCCGCCGTTGCGCGGCCTTTCCAGTGTGGCGCGGCGCTCCAGATGAGTCGGGCTGCGATCAGCGCGAATCCGGCGGGCATGACCGCAATCGCAACCCAGACCGGGATACCCCATGCGACGAGATCGCCCGCCTCGCGCTCCACGCGCGCGAGATCGAGACTAGCGCCGGCAAGACAGAGGGCAACAGCGACGCCGCCGGCGGATGTCAGGACGCGAATGCGAGCACGCCATCGTTCAGAAAGGAACGTAGCCGTGGACAGGGCCAGCATACGGTCTGACCGCACCGCCATGGCCGCTCCGAGGAACGTGATCCATAAGGTGATGTGCTGGACGATCGGGATGGACCCGGGAATTCCGTGGCGCGCAATCTTGCGGCCCGCAATCTCCGCGAGCGGCAGAACGGCCATCAACCCGAGAAGGGCAATCGACGCACATGCTTCAATAGGCGTCGTCGGAGTCCGGCGAGTTTCCATTACCCCTTGCCTCCCATTCTCGAGAGGTATTCATTGTGCAGGCGCACAACCTCGTCGAACAGGTCGGCCGGTCCC
>JAEHDI010000622.1 GCA_016880505.1 Bryobacterales bacterium
CGTACCGGTCGATGGCGCGTTTGGCGAGCCGCGCGACGTTGGCGGGCGAAGCGTCCGCGCGAATCGACCGCTCGGTAAGCACGCACAGCGCAAGCCCGTTATGGTGCTGTTGAGACAGCGGTACCAGGGACCGATCGCGCAGCATCTACATACTGGTAGCACATCCCGCGCCGTCGCGTAACCGGTCAGATCAGACCGCGCGGCCGTTATGCCCGGGAGATTTCCTCCCAGGTCATAGGACGCCCAAGAACGCACGCTTCGAGCGCCATCACCGCGGTCAACGTACTCTCGGCGGCGGAAAACGCCGCGTTCTCGATCTTGCCGGTTCGCGCGCCCTCGATGAACTCGTTGACTGCGTCCATCGTGATGTCGTATTTGGTTACAGCCCGCTCCGGCTGGCCCCCAGCGCGCCAGATCGTGTAACCCTGCCGCGAGACATTCACCGCGCCTTTTTCGCAAATGAATGTCTCGGAGACGTCCTGAAAGCCCGGAGTGCGGAACTGGTTGGCGCTGTAACTGAACACCAGACCGTCGGCGAACTGGAAGGTGACGGCAACGTTGTCGAAGATGTCTCCGTACTGGCGGATCTGCCGGCTGCCGTAGCCGGACACGCGCACCGGATGCGATCCCGTGAACCAGTTAATGACGTCGATGTTGTGGCAGTCCTGCTCGACGAGAATGTCGCCCGAGAGTTCGCGGTAGAAGAACCAGTTCCGAATGCGCTCTTCGCTGGCCGCATGGCCGGTCTTAATCGGCGGTCCGCCGCCGAGCCAGGCGGCGCGGATCATTTTGATGGGGCCCAGTTCGCCGGATTTCACCACCTCGTACGCCTTCCGGTAGTCCTTGCCGTAGCGCTGCTGGTAATCGACCGTAATGCGCTTGGTCGGGTCTGCGTTCTTCGCCACTGCGGCCACGCGTCGGCAGCCGGCGGCGTTCACGCCCGCCGGCTTTTCCATGTATATGTGCTTCCGCGCCCTCACCGCCGCCTCAAAATGCTCCGGGTGCAGGAACGCGGGCGTGGCGATGAGGACCGCATCGACGTTGCTCGCGAGCAGTTCCTGATGGTTCGTGTACTGCGCGGCGCCGGAGTAGCTCTTCACCGCGCCGTCCAATTTGTCCTGATAGATGTCACAGACGGCGGTCACCTTTGCGAATTCGTTCTTCACGAACAGGCCGCTGACGTACATGCCGCGGCCCCCGCACCCGATCAAGCCGACTGATAGCGCTGAGTTGGCCTGGGAGCCCCGGACGGATTCCGGCTTCACAATCAGAAACGCCGCGGCGGCGCCGGACGACCGTACGAAATTCCTCCGGCTTGTGTTTTCACTCATGAGAGCCTCCTGGAATAAATGGGTCTGGAACGAACGGGTTATGTCACTTCCCGACCCATTATACTGGGGAATCTCCGGTGAAACTCTCAATTCTGATTCCCGTCTACAACGAACGGACGGTGGTTGAGCGCAGCCTTGCCCACGTTCTCGCGGCGCCGCTTCCCGAGGCAATGGAGCGCGAACTCATTGTTGTAGACGATTGTTCGACCGACGGGACCTCCGCCATCCTCGACCGGTTCGCCGCCTCCGAGCCTTGTATCCGACTGTTCCGGCATCCGGTCAACCAGGGCAAGGGCGCCGCGATCCGTACCGCCATCCAGCACGCCAGCGGCGACTTCTGTCTGATTCAGGATGCCGACCTCGAGTACGATCCGAACGAGTACCCCGCGCTACTTCGGCCGCTTCTCGACGGGCATGCCGACGCGGTGTTCGGCTCGCGCTATCTGGCCGGACAACAGACCCGGGTGCTGCCGTTCCGTCACTCGATGATCAACAAATTTCTCACGCTGGTCTCGAACGTCTTCTGCGACCTCAATCTGACGGACATGGAGACCTGTTACAAGGTCTTCCGGACCGATCTGCTCAAGAGCATCCCTGTGCGCTCGAACCGCTTCGGCTTTGAGCCGGAAATCGTCATGAAGTCCGCCAAGCGCAAGCTGCGCATCTATGAAGTCCCGATCAGCTATCACGGCAGAACCTTCGAGGAAGGCAAGAAAATCGGCTGGTGGGACGGCGTAAAGGCCCTTGGCGTGATTCTGCGTTTCTGGGTCATAGACGATCTCTATGTCGAGCCGTACGGGCGTGGATTGCTCAGCAACCTCACCGGAACGCCGCAGTACCTGAGCTGGATGGCGCGGATCCTCCGCCCCTATCTGGGCGATACCGTGCTTGAGATCGGGGCGGGCATCGGCAACATCAGCGGCCGCCTCATGGGCCGGCGCGTGCGCTACGTGGCGGCCGAACACGACCCGTTGTATCTCCACGCTTTGAGCAACCGGTTTCTTCGCACGCCGAACGTGACGGTCCAGCGCGTGAATCCGGCCGCCCCCGGCGATTTTGCTTGTCTGAAAGGTGGCTTCGACACGGCGATCTGTCTCAACGTGTTTGAGTACCTCGAGGACCCCGTGCCGACGGCGGCGGCTCTGCACGCGGTGCTCCGGGACGGTGGACGCCTGCTCGCCCTGGTGCCTCAGGGGCCGGGCCTCTTCGGCTCGATGGACCGAACACTCGGTCACCTCCGCCGGTTCCATGATCGGGACTTGCGGAGGCTCCTGGAAGGCGCCGGC
>JAEHDI010000074.1 GCA_016880505.1 Bryobacterales bacterium
CTCCGAGGCCTCCCGGCCGAGCTCAGAGGCATCCTCGAAGCGTGGCCCGCAATCAAAGGTGAGATTACAGTGCTCATCGCCAAGGGACCCTCGCCCGAAGCCGAGGACGAGACCCCACTGCCCGCGGCGGTTGCGGAACTCGTCGGAAGCGGCATACCCCGGATGGATGCCATCAAGACCGTCGCCCGCCGCCGCGGCCTCTCCAAGCGGGAAGTCTACGACGCCGTCGAAAACTCGCGAAAACACGGCTAACCCACGCTGGGTGAATTGCATGACCCGAGCGTCCGCTTTCGGGATTGGCTTTGTTCAGTCAACGCGGCGCCCGGATGTGACCGAAGTCATCGACGTACAATGAGTGAACCTGGGATGCTGAAGCTTACCCGAAATCTCGGAGGATCTTCATTTTGAGAAAGCTCTGGATTACTTTTGCCATTGTCGTCGTCGCGTCCTTTGCCGTCCTCGGCTGGATCGGGACGCGCATCTACCAGGAAATGCCGCCAATCCCGGACCGTGTTGTCACCACGGACGGACAGGAGGTCATTGCCGGCGGCGAGATCGGCCGCGGTCAAAACGTCTGGCAGTCGCTCGGCGGCATGGAAGTCGGCTCCATTTGGGGCCACGGAAGTTATGTCGCACCGGACTGGACCGCCGACTGGCTGCACCGCGAGGCGATGTTCGTACTCGACGAGTGGGGCCGCAAGGAATTCGGCAAATCATACGACCAATTGCCACCCGAAAGCGAAGCGCAGCTCCAGGGCCGCCTCGAGCAGATGTACCGGACCAACACCTACGATCCGGCGACGAAAACACTCACGATCGACCCTGTCCGGGCCCGGGCCTTTGAAACCTCGCTGGCGCACTACTCAGATGTATTCATGACTGGCAACACCGCCTACTCGATTCCGGCGGGTACAGTGCGCGACGCCGGCCGCATGCGTCAGTTCGCGTCATTCGTGTTCTGGACAGCGTGGGCCGCGTCTGCCAACCGTCCCGGCGACCAGGTTTCCTACACGCACAACTGGCCACACGAGCCGCTTGTCGGCAACAAACCCACCGGAGAAAGCGTGATGTGGACCGGCGTGAGCATCATAATGTTGCTCGCCGGCATCTCTGGGCTCGTCTGGTGGTACGCGGCACAGACGCATCAGGAACAACACGGCCCGCTCCCACCGGTTGACCCCCTCGGCGCCTGGCGGGCGAGCGCGTCACAGTTCGCCACCCTCAAGTACTTCTGGGTGGTTGCCGTTCTGATTCTAGTGCAGATGCTGATGGGCGTCGTCACCGCACATTACGGCGTCGAAGGCGACGGATTCTATGGGTTCCCGCTCTCCAAGTGGCTGCCTTACAGCGTCACGCGGACGTGGCACGTGCAGTTGGGCATCTTCTGGATTGCCACTGCATGGCTCGCCGCCGGCCTGTTTATCGGCCCGCTGGTCAGCGGGACCGAGCCCAAGGGACAGAAACTGGGCGTGAACGTTCTGTTCCTGGCGCTCCTTGTCGTCGTCGCCGGTTCGCTCACCGGGGAGTGGCTCAGCGTGCACAACAAGCTCTCGGACGCCACATCGTTCCTGTGGGGCCATCAGGGCTATGAATACTTGGACCTC
>JAEHDI010000623.1 GCA_016880505.1 Bryobacterales bacterium
CATCTTCTTTATCCGCTGCCTGCATCGCGATTGGGTTCTTGGTCCTGACCATCTCGACGCTGACACCCTTGGACAACATCGGCGTGATCACCATAAAGATGATCAGCAGCACCAACATCACATCAACCATCGGGGTCACATTGATGTCGGAGACTGGAGGTGTCACTCTTACTTTCGCCATTTCGATTTCCTCCAACACCCCGCGTCCCTTCCAGGGCGGCGGCGGGCGCTTGAAAGCGCCGCGCCGCCTTTCCCCGGATTCAACTCGCGGGGTCTGTTATATCCAGCACAAACAGCCGGATGTTACTTGCCGGCTCCGGACCGCTGCTGGGACCGCTTCAGGAAGTAGTCAATCAGCTCGGAACTGGAGTTGCTCATCTCGACATCGAACCCTTCGATCTTGCCCGCGAAGTAGTTGTACATCCACACTGCG
This sequence comes from Bryobacterales bacterium, assembly GCA_016880505.1. Classification (GTDB taxonomy): domain Bacteria; phylum Acidobacteriota; class Terriglobia; order Bryobacterales; family Bryobacteraceae; genus JAEHDI01. The sequence continues at coordinate 434 of JAEHDI010000623.1, forward strand.
GGGATGGCCACGAACAGACCGATAGCGGTGGTCACCAGGGCTTCGGAAATACCGCCGGCCACGGCGCCCAGACCGGTTGACTTCTCAGTCGAAATGCCCTTGAACGCGTTGATGATTCCAACTACCGTGCCGAACAATCCGACGAACGGAGCTGTCGACCCGATCGTCGCCAGGCCGCTAGTGCCTCGCTTCAGCTCGGCATGAACGATCGCTTCCGCGCGCTCGAGGGCCCGTTTGGAGGCTTCGATGTCTTCTCCGGGAATGTCGTGACTCAGTTCGTGCGCCCGAAACTCCTGGAGCCCGGCTACAACCACCTTCGCCAAGTGACTCTTCTTGTACCGGTCGCCAATCTTGATCGCCTCATCCAGCTTGCCTTCGCGCAAAGCGCCGGCAACGGCGGGAGCGAAATGCCGGGACTGCTTGCGGGCGCCGCTAAACGCCAGCATGCGATCCAACATCACTCCGATAGACCACGCAGACATCAGGAACATAACGACGACCACGAGCTTCGCGGCGACGCCCATCTGTGTCCAAAGGGACCTGATGTCCCAACCTACGGCGGCTTCCTGAAGAAGGAGGAACGCCCAAACCTGCATTTGCAAAAGCATTGTCTATATCTCCTGCGAGTTGAATTTGTCTTTACGACATCAAAACTACTGGCTCAACGTGAAATTCACGTCGATTTGCGTGATGACTTCCACCGGCTCTCCGTTGAGGAGGGTCGGCTGGTACACCCACTGTTTAACCGCTTCGAGGGCCGAGGGGACCAGAAGCGGGTGGCCATTGACCACCTGCAACTCCTGAATCGTCCCGTCCTTCGCAATCACGGCGGTCAACCGGACCGTGCCCTGAATGCGAGCTTGCCGCGCCAGCGGCGGATAGACCGGCCTCGGCTGGCGCACTAACTTGGCCTGTTGCACGTTGCCGCCCACGCGAATGCGCTGTGGAACGACCGGCTTCGGCGCTTCCTTCACTGGAGGAGGCGGCGGGGGAGCAGCGGTCGGAACAGCACCGATGATGCCGCCAATGACGCCGCCCGGCGTCCCACCGGGCACCCCACCCGGAACGCCGCCGATCACACCTACGGCCCCGGACGTCGGAGGAGGCAATTCCTCTTCCTTAATCATGGCGATTTCCTTCGGGATCGTTTTCGGCGCCATCAGGCGGCCGGCGTCGAACTGCCGCGGAATCACTTTCACGACCTTGATCGGCGCCGCGGCGGGAGGAGGTGGTGGTGGTGGAGGAGGGGGAGGCGCGACCAGGAAGCTGGTCAATTGCGTTCTCGGCAAGGTGTCGGTATAGATCAACGGGACCAGGATGGCGATGCCGATCAACAGCAACTGGAGAATGAACGAGACGAACACGGTCAACGGCTTCCTCGTTTTCCCTGTTCCCTCTACGAAAGTCTGCTCAAACATATCGTTACCCTTTCCAAGCCGCGGGCGGCAACGCCCGGACTCACTTCACAGTTCTTCGCGGCTCCCTCCCGGCGGTGGCGGCGACCGGCGCCGGCCGTCTCTTTCGGCTCTCCAGGAAGTTCTGCCAAAACACCAGAATTGTACTCGCAATAAAGACCGAGGAATATGTCCCCACGATGATGCCAATGAACAGCGCGTAAGCAATTCCGTTGAGCACGGGCCCACCCAAATAGTACAGAGCCAGGGTGCATAGCAAGGTGGGGCCAGCCGTAATGACGGTGCGGCTCAACGTCTGATTGATACTCTTGTTGACGAGATCCGGCAACGGCATCCGATGCATCACCTTCAGATTCTCACGGACCCGATCGAAGATGACGATCTTATCATTCATCGAGTAGCCGATCAACGTGAGCACGGCGGCGATTACGGTCAGCGAAATCTCCCGGTCGAAGAAGGAAAAGAAGCCGATCGTAATGAGCGTGTCGTGAATGATCGCCAGCACCGCCGCAACGCCGGCGATTAACTCAAAGCGGAACGCGATATAGACAAGCATCCCGCCGAGCGCGTAAAGCGTCGCCAAGATCGCCTGGCGACGAAGATCCCCGCCGGCCTTCGGCCCCACAATCTCGACTTGCCGGATGGAGAAGGGGGCGACGGCCACTTCCTGCTTAATGACATTCAGAATCGCCGGCGTCACTCCGGGAACGGCACTCAGTTCATCAAGGTTCCGCACGAGCCCTGAGCGGTTCTTGTCGCGGAAGTTTCGGAGGTTATCGACCAGGCCCCCCAGTTGCTCCTCGGAAAGTCCGGTCCCGGCACGCAGCAGCGGATCCCGCAGCCGATCGGCCAATTCCTGGCGACTGGCGTTATTGAGGTCGAGTTTGGAGCCGGTGTTGCCGAATCGCTCCTCGAGTGTTTTGGTGATCGTGACGCGAGCGGCGTCGAGCGCGCGCTCATCCCTGAGTTCCGTTCCAATAACGACTTCGTCGGCCTTCCCCATAGCGGCGTCGCGAACCGTCGTCACAGTAACCTCGCCCGACATGCGCTGCCCCAGCGCGCTCCGAATCTGCTGAACCGGAGGAGTGCCGGCAAACTTCACGTAAACCAGCGTGCCGCCCCGAAAGTCGATGCCGTAGTTCGGCCCCCCCTTCGCAATCAGGCTCACAAAGGTTGCCCCGATCAGCGCCAGCGAGATTCCGAGTGCGAGCCACTTCCGGCTCAGGAAATCGATACTCGTCTCTTTAAACAGTTCCATCTGCGCAGCTCACGCTGGCGTCCAATTGATTTGGACACCGGCTGTTGCCTTTCAGTTCCCAATCTCCTGCGACGAATTCCATCCCGGTTCAGATACTCAACTCCGCCATCTTCGGGTTCCGATAGAAGGAGAATTCGAACATCGTACGGGACACGAAAACGGCCGTAAACACGTTTGCGATCAGTCCGATGACCAGCGTCACGGCGAACCCCTTGACCGGCCCTGTACCGAACATGAAGAGAAAGGCGCAGGCTACCACCGTGGTCACGTGGGTGTCAATGATGGTCAGGAAGACACGATCAAATCCAGCAGAAACCGCGCTAGGGGCTGCCTTGCCGGCCCGCATCTCCTCCCGAATCCTCTCGAAGATCAGCACGTTGCTGTCAACGGCCATACCCAAGCTGAGGATTAACCCGGCGATGCCTGGGAGCGTCCAAACCGCGTCAAAGTATCCCAGCATGGCAATTGTAATTACGCCGTTCAGAATCAGAGCGACAACGGCATTCACGCCGGCCTTCCGGTAGTAAACCAACATTACCAGAATCACCAGCGCCAGGCCGACAAGACCGGCGACCACGCCCTGCCTGATCGAGTCCGAACCGAGCGACGGGCCGACCGTCCGCTCCTCCAGGTAGACGATACCGGCAGGTAGCGAACCCGCCCGTAGAACCAGCGCGAGGTCCGAAGCCTCCTGCTCACCGGAGAGCCCCGTAATTCTTCCGCTGTCTTCAATCCGGTTCTGGATGGTCGCCACGCTGCGGATCTGGTTGTCGAGGATCACGGCAAGCCGGTTCCCGATGTTGGCTTCGGTGAAGCGACCGAAACGCCGGGCGCCGTCCTGGCTCAGCGTGAAAGCGGCTTCCCACTTTTGGAACTCATCGCGCCCGGGCCGGGCCGTCCGCAGATCCCGACCGGTGATGACCGGAGTGCGTGTGAGCAGATACCAGCTATCCCCCTCGCTCTTCCCAGGGGCCATCTTGACCAGCTTGGTGTTCAGCGGAAGCACACCGCCGTGCTTTGCCATCGCCTGTTCCGGACTGGCGAAAGGACCGTCCTTCACCTCGCTGATTTCCAGCATGGCGGCAGTCTGCATGATTTGCTTCACACGCGCCGGATCATCTACGCCAGGCAATTGCACAAGGATCTCGAACTCGGCGTCGGTGCGGCCGTGCTGCTGGATCACGGGTTCGGTCAGGCCGAGGCCGTTAATGCGCTGCTCGATCGTGCGGATGGAACGCTCGACGGTGTCCGACTTCAACGCCAGGAGTTCCGACGGGCGCATGTTCATCCGGTAATCGGTGGAGCTGACCGGCGTCAGAACCCATGTCGCGAAGCGCTCGCTGACGATGCGCCTCAGGTCGCCCGACTTCTCTGCCGGTACGCCGCGAATGTCGATCTGGATGGAATCCGCCTGTTCAATTGTCGTCGGGTCGTTACGCTCCATCGAGGCGTAGTTGACGCCGGCTTTCCGCAGCTCGTCTTTCAGCCTCTCGATGGCCTGGTCCGCCTCTACCTTGGCGGCGTCCTGCACCTGGACCTGGAGGATCAGGTGGCTTCCACCTTTGAGGTCGAGACCGAGCCGGATGTTCTTATCCAGGTTGGTCTTCAACTCGGCCATCGATTTCGGCAGTCCGATGACTCCATACACGGACAGAAGCAACACGATGGCAATCAGTATCCATCTCCATCTCAAGCTCTTTTGCATGCGCTCACCTCACCGGCTACTTCTTCTCCGGCACCAAGCCGGCAACGGAACTGCGGGTCACCTGGATCTTCAGATTGTCGGGTTTCACCCGCAGGATCACCGTCTCGTCGTCCAGCGAGACGATGGTGCCCATCACGCCACCGGACGTCACGACCAGGTTCCCCGGCTGGAGTTCCCGGAGCAACTTCTGCTGCTGTTTCCTCTGGCGCTGCATCGGCAGGAAGAGCAGGAAGTAGAAGATCGCGAAGATGAGGAGGATGGGGAGAAAACCCAGAATCGGGTTGGAGGGAGCTTGTCCCTGCACGAGAAAACTCAGTACCACCTTTCACCTCGGCTCAAGGTTCAGGACATAGCGTCCGGGCGGCCAGCTTTCGCGGGTTCGCTGAATCGGATGGATTCAAAACACGACAGAGATGTCCGGCCGGCTAGGCAATTTCCACCGGCGCTGAACGCACTGCTCGCAAATATTCCGGAAACGTCCCGAATACTATAGACTGCCTGACTTGACGCATGATGTCAAGGTAGCGTCTGATATTGTGCAAGGTCGCCAGGGTGGCGTAGAGGATCTCGCCGGCCTGGAAGAGGTGCCGGAGGTACGCGCGGGAGAAGTTCCGGCACGTGTAACAGCCGCAATCCCCGTCAACCGGCAAAGGGTCCTCCTTATACCTCGCGTGCTTGATGATGATCCGCCCCTTGGACGTGAACAGGCAACCGTTTCGCGCGTTCCGGGAGGGAAGGACGCAATCCATCATGTCCATGCCGCGGGCGACGTACTCCGGCAACTCCTCGGGCATGCCAACTCCCATGACGTAGCGGGGGCGATCCCGCGGCAGCAGCGGGGCTGTAACCTCGACCATCTCCAGACTGAGCGCCCGGGGTTCCCCGACTGAGAGCCCGCCGATCGCGTAGCCCTCGGCATCGAGTTCGAGCAAGGCGGCGGTGCAGTCGCGGCGCAGATCGGGAAACATCGAACCCTGCACGATTGGGAACAAACGTCGCCCGGCCAACACTTCCGGCTCTTCGCCAACCCGCCGGCGAAAGTGGCGGAAGGCGGCGTCGGCCCAGCGAATCGTGCGCTGGATGGACTGCTTCGCCGACTCCTGGCTGACCGGGTAAGGCAGGCATTCGTCCAGAACCATCAGGATGTCGCTGCCCAAGGCAAGTTGGACATCAACCGTCGACTCCGGCGTGAACAGGTGGGCGTCACCATTCAGGTGCGACCGGAACAGGACGCCGTCATCACTCACTTTCCGAAGACTGTCAAGGCTGAAAACCTGGTAGCCGCCGGAATCGGTCAGGATAGCCCGGTCCCAGCTCATGAACCTGTGCAAGCCGCCGAGGCGGCGGACCACTTCGTGGCCCGGCCTCAGAAAAAGATGATACGTGTTGGCAAGCAGGATGCGCGCGTCGAGCTCGCCGGCGAGGTCACGCTGCATCAGCCCCTTAACGGTCGCCTGGGTGCCTACCGGCATGAAGACCGGTGTCTCGATGACACCATGCGCCGTGTGCAGCAATCCGGCCCGCGCACCGGTCACCGGGCATTCAGCCACGACTTCGAAATGAGGCAAAGGCAACTCACTATTGTAGAATTAGACGCGCGTGAAACCGGCAAGGAGCCAACCGATGAACCGTATCGTCGTCATTCTCCTGGCGCTTACGCTGCTATCCGCCCAGGCCCAAAACACATCCGATGTTTACTCGACAGCCAAGAGGCCCAGGGCCCTGGCGTTGATCGGAGACCGCTACCACAGCCCCGTCTACATCCGCGACGGTCTCGCTCCGGCGCTCGTCCGCGAGAACATCCCAGTGACGTTCATCGAAGAGGTTACCGCTCTCAACGCGGAGGCCCTGAAGTCCCATCAACTCTTGATCATCCTTCGCGACGGCATGAACTGGCCGAACGGTTACGATAAGCCGCACGTTCAATGGATGACAGATGCGCAGCAGAAGGCGATCTGGGACTTCGTTCAAGAGGGTGGCGGGTTCCTGGCGCTGCACAATGCACAGGGCATCTACCCTCCCGGCGGACTGTACTACAAGCTGTTCGGAGGCGATTATGGCGGGCACCCACCGCCGTACGTGTTCACCATTCGCGTGGAGAACAAGAATCACCCGATTGCGGCGGGCGTCGAGGACTTTGAGATCTTTGACGAGCAACATACGGTCAAGTACTACCTCGACCGCGAGCACCTGCTCCTTCGCTCGCTGGCGAAGGACAATCTGGCCGCGGAAGCCGGATGGTGGCGCGAGGTTGGTAAAGGCCGGTTCTGCTACCTTGCGCCCGGCCACACTACGGAGGCTCTGACGCACCCGATGATGCAACGTCTGATCCGCAACTCCGTTCGTTGGCTGCTTCGCACGGACGAACGAGGTGCAAGGTAGGGCGTTCCTGGGCAGGATGTTAGGATAGTTAGAAAACCCGGCAAAACAATGGCTTTGCGCTTCTACAATACGCTCTCACAGCGCGTCGAGGACTTCGCGCCACTTCACGATAATGTTGTCCGGATGTACACCTGCGGGCCTACGGTCTGGAACTTCGCTCACATCGGTAACCTGCGCACCTTCACGTTCGTAGACATCCTGCGACGCTGGCTGCGGTACTGCGGCTACCGCCTGGACCACGTCATGAATATCACCGACGTGGATGATCGCATCATCCGGGAATCGCTCGCAGCGGGCAGGACGTTGACGGAATACACCGAAGAGTACACGAAGGCCTTCCTCGAGGACACCGGTGCGCTGCGGCTTGAACGCCCGGAGCGGCTCGTGAAGGCTACCGAGCACATTCCTCAGATGGTCGCGCTGGTCAGGCGCTTGATCGACGGAGGCTTCACGTACAGCAGCGACGGCTCGGTATATTTCCGGATCGCCAGTTTTCCGGGGTACGGCAGGCTTTCGCACACCGATTTCAGCGGCATTCGCGCGGGCGTCCGCGTCGACACCGACCGGTACGACAAGGCCGACGCGCGGGATTTCGTCCTTTGGAAGGCGCGCAAGGAAGGCGAACCCTCCTGGGACACAGAGATCGGCGCGGGGCGTCCCGGATGGCACCTGGAATGCTCCGCCATGGCGATGGAGTATCTCGGGGAGACGCTCGACATCCATGCGGGAGGTGTAGACCTCACATTCCCTCACCATGAGAACGAGATTGCGCAGGCCGAGGCAGCCACCGGCCATACGTTTGCGCGTTTCTGGCTGCATTCGGAACACCTGATGCTCGACGCGCAGGTGATGTCGAAGTCGCTCGGCAATTTCCTTACGCTTCGCGATTTGGTGGCGCAGGGCAACAAACCGGAAGCGATCCGCTACCTGCTCTCTTCGGTACCGTACCGAAAGCAACTGAACTTCACGTTCGACGCACTGAAATCCGCTGATACCGCCATCGAGCGCCTGCGGAACTACAAGCTGCGCCTCGATACGGGCAAGTTTCCAGCGGGCGAAAGCGAGAAATTGGCTGCGCGAACGGCCGAGGCCTTGAAACGAATCGAAGAAAGTCTGGACGACGACCTCAACACGGCCGAAGCTCTGGGCGCGGTTTTCGAGTACATCAGGGAGACAAACACGGCTATGGACGCGGGCGAATTCCCGCAAGGAAACGCGGCGTCCGCGCTGGACCTTTTGGCGCGCTTCGACTCGGTCTTCGACGTTTTGCGGCCAACGGTGACCGGAGGCGCACTTGCCGACGCTGAAATTGAGTCGCTGATCGCGGAACGTAACAAAGCGCGGAAGACGAAGGATTTCGCCCGCGCTGACCAGATCCGTGCCGAACTGCTTAAGCGGGACGTGATTCTCGAGGACACGAAGGACGGTGTCCGCTGGAAGAGGAAGTAACTTGAAGATTCACACCAAGGCGGTGCACGCCGGAGACCGCAAGAAGGCCCCCCGGCAAGTTCCGGTCACCACGCCCATTTACACGGCATCGAGCTTTTTCTGCGAGAGCCTGGAAGACCTGGACCGCATCTTCGCGCGCGAGGAGGACGGGTTCTGCTACTCGCGGTATGACAACCCGACCAACGCGGCGTTGGAAGAACTCGTGACAGCGCTCGAGGAGGGCCACGGAACGCTAGCCTGCTCGTCGGGGATGGCTGCCGTGCAGACGGCCGTGCTGACAGCTCTGACCGATCGGCCGAAGAGGATCGTCGCCGCCGACGCTCTCTACGGGGCGACGATCAGCCTGCTGTTCAAAGTGCTCGAACCTCTGGGCGTGGAGACTCGGTTAGTCGACATCTGCAACCTGGACGCTGTAGACAAGGCGATCGGCGCACACAAGCCTGGCTGTGTGTTGATGGAGACAGTGTCCAACCCGCTGCTTCGCGTCGGCGAAATGGACCGGATCGCCGCGCTGGCGAGGCCGGCTGGGGCGGCATTGGTGGTGGACAACACTTTCGCAACCCCTTGCCTGATCCGGCCGCTCCAGCTTGGAGCCGGCCTGGTGGTCCATAGCGCGACAAAGTATCTCGCCGGCCACGGCGACGTGCTCGGAGGCGTGGTGGTCTCCGATAAGGACCATTACGAGACTCTGCGTACGCTGTCGCGGGCGTATGGCCCGGTTCTCGGCCCGTTCGAAAGCTACCTCACAATGCGCGGCCTGAAGACGCTGCCCCTTCGGATGGAGCGCCAGTGCGCGAACGCCTGTCGTGTGGCTGCGCGGCTGGCGGATCACCCGGGCGTGGCGCGCGTCCACTTTACCGGCGATCCGGGCCACCCTGACGCGGCAACGATCCGGCGTCTGTTCCCGGAAGGGCTTTACGGAGCGATGGTCAGTTTCGAGATGCGGGACGCGGGGCGCGCCGAAGTGTTCGCCTTCATGGAGCGCCTAAAGATGATCGTGCCGGCCACGTCGCTGGGTGATGTGCACACGATGGTTCTCTATCCGTCGATGAGTTCTCATCGCGAAGTGTCGCCGAAGCAACGCGAGCGGATGGGCATCCGAGACAACCTTGTGCGCCTTTCGGTGGGCATCGAGGCCATCGAAGATATCCTCGAAGATCTCGACCAGGCGCTGTCCTGAAGATTTCTTCGATTTATCCCAGTACGGGACCGGCCCGCTTCCCCGCTTTGCTACAATTGCTTTACTTTCACAAAGGGGGCGGGCGTGTCCTCTGGGGAAACCATTGAAAGCTCGATGACGCCGATCACTTCGCGGGAGCGCATCGAAATCCTCGACGTGCTTCGGGGCCTGGCTCTGTTCGGGATCATCACCGCCAACATGCGGGCTTTCAATTCGCCGCAGGCCGCCTATTTCGATCACTCGCTCATGTGGCAAGGCGTCGGAGACCGGATCGCGCAGGGCTTCATCGACCTGTTCGTTACCGGGAAGTTTGTCACACTGTTCTCGCTCCTGTTCGGCATTGGTTTCGCCGTTCAGATGGAGCGTGCGGACGCTCGCGGCGTCGCGAGCCGGCTGTTCTACGTTCGCCGGCTGATCGTACTCCTGATTATCGGGCTTGCGCACGGATTTCTCCTGTGGTGGGGTGACATACTCGCGCCGTACGCTTTAATGGGCGTCTTCCTTCTCTTGTTCCGGAAACGCTCTCAAGGCACAATCCTCATCTGGGCAGCGATCTTTTATGCCTGGCCAATGATGCTGATGGGCGCGGTGATGGCAGCGCACTCAGCTGGCGTGGCGATACCGACACCACCTCACCCCACTCCCGAGGAGCTCCAGCGAGTCATTCAGATCTTTGCGAACGGAACGTACGCCGAGATGCTCCGGGTGCGGGTGAAAGAAATGGCCTTCAATGGAATCGCCCTCGTCTTCTTCTACCCCCGCGTTCTTGGACTATTCCTGTTCGGCCTCTGGGTATGGCGGGCGGGCATCATCCGCAACCTGGCAGAGTACGAACCGGTGCTTCGCCGATGCCGCAACTGGGGACTCGTGGTGGGACTCGTAGGCAACGCCGCCGTGCTTGCAATGTTGGAGATCTGGCGGCCCAATCCAACCGAGTTCACCCGCGAGGGATTCGTCGTCGGCATCGCCGGCAGCATCGCCATTCCGGCACTCAGCCTCTTTTATGCATCCAGCGTCATCCTGCTCTCTCGGGAGGAGACGTGGCGGCGCGTCCTCCGTCCCTTCGGCTCGGTCGGCCGAACCGCGCTCTCCAACTACCTGCTGCAGTCCGTAATTTGCACGACCTTGTACGACAGTTGGGGGTTCGGACTCTTCGGCAAGGTGGGGCCACTCGCAGGCCTGATCCCGACGATACTGATCTACTCGGCTCAGGTACCCCTAAGCATCTGGTGGACCGCCTGTTTCACATTCGGGCCAACGGAGTGGATCTGGCGCACCCTGACTTACGGCCGCCTCCAAGCCCTCTCCCGCCCAGCGGCGGTCCACACGTCGTGACTAGTGCCGTTCCAACTTTTCCCGGCTAA
>JAEHDI010000624.1 GCA_016880505.1 Bryobacterales bacterium
CAAACAAAATGGGCAGACTTTCCGCTGCGAGACGGGGCAGGAGTCGCCGATCACGCTGCTGCGAGCCATCAAGGATGTCGGGCTCGACAACATAGGCGTCAATCTCGACCCCGCCAACCTCATCCTTTACGGCAAGGCGAATCCGGTGGAAGCCCCGGATGTGCTCGGGCCTTACATCATGGGAGTGCACGCCAAGGACGGGAACTATCCGACCGATCCGAAGCAGTTGGGCCGTGAGGTGCCGATCGGGCAGGGTAAGGTGAACTTCCCGCTGTTCGTCAAGAGGCTTAAGGAAATTGGCTACCGAGGGCCGCTGACGATCGAGCGGGAGATCGAAGGCCCGAAACAGACCGAGGATGTGAAGGCCGCCAAACTCTACCTGGAAAAACTGATCGGGTAGCGTGGCCAAGGCGACTGCTAAAGGCAGGCCACAGAGGGTGATGGCCTGCCTCACGCCCCCAAGCAGTGCTACACAAGGCCCGCGTCGCGGAGGAATTTCGCGGCGGTCTCGGGCGGAGTCGGATTGATGTAGAAGCCGGTGCCCCATTCGAAGCCCGCAACTTTGGTGAGCTTCGGGATAATCTCGATGTGCCAGTGGTAGTGCGTCATCGCGCCTTCCTGGATCGGCGCGCTGTGGATCATCAGGTTGTAGGGAGGGCGCTCCAATACCTTGTCGATCTTGCGAATCGTTGCGCGCATCACCCACCCGAGGTTGTGGATGGATGACGTCTCGATGTCCTCGAAGTGCGAGTAGTGCCGCTTGGGGACGACCCAGGTCTCGAACGGAAAGCGCGGGGCATAGGGCGAGACGACGACGTAATGCTCGGTTTCGAGAACGACCCGCGGCCCGGTGTCGAGTTCTTGCCGGACGATATCGCAGAAAATGCAGCGCTCCTTGAAGTCGAAGTAGCGCTTGGCCCCATCGAGCTCCTCGCGGACCCGCTTGGGCACAACCGGAAGGGCGATCAACTGAGAGTGCGTATGCTCGAGCGAGGCGCCAGCGGCCTCGCCGTGGTTCTTGAAGATCAGAATATAGATCAGGCGCCGGTCTTTCTTCAGGTCGAGAACACGCTCTCGAAACGCCCAAAACACATCTTCCACCTGCTTTTCGGATAGTTCCCCGAAGGTCAGCAAGTGGTCGGGAGTTTCGATGATGACCTCGTGGGCGCCGACGCCGTTCATATGGTCGTAAATGCCCTCGCCCTGACGGTTCAACTCGCCTTCGACGCGCAGAGCGGGAAACTTGTTCGGGACCACGCGGAGGGTCCAGCCGGCCTCATTCCGGCCGCCTCCGTGCGGGCGGAAGGCGAGAACCTCCGGCGGCGTTTTCTGCTCGTTGCCGGGACAAAATGGACAGAACCGGCCGCCCTTCGGGATCACCTGTTCGCGGACGAAATCGGTCGGCCGCATGGCCCGGTCCGAGGCGATAATCACCCAGCGTCCCGTGACCGGATCTTTACGGAGTTCGGGCAAAAGCAAGACTCCTTTTCTGAACTAAGGCGAGAACGTATTGTAGTACATCGGCGGAGCGGGACGGAAAGCGTTCTCGATTCGGTCGATTGCGGGGGGATCGGAAAAAACAACGTTTACGACGTCAAAACGGATTCGGTCGGCGGGTACGCCGGCCCGGCGTGCGTACTCGAACGCGCTCCGCACGAGAGTCTCGCGTTTCTGGCGTCCGACGGCGCGGTCGGGAGTGCCGAATTCGTCGGTCGTGCGGGACTTGACCTCGACGAAAACCAGCGTGTCGCACTGCCAGGCGATCAAGTCGATCTCGCCAGGACCATTGCGAGGACGGTAGTTTCTGGCGACGACGATGAACCCGCTCTGGCGGAGTAATCGGTGTGCCATGTCTTCGGCGCGCCGGCCGAGAGCCTGGTCGTGCGGCCACCTCCGGCGGCGGGCGGTGGCGCGCAATCGGTCACAGATCCGGTGAAGGAGGCCGATCACGGAATGGCTAAGGCTTCTCGAACTCGAATTCCATGACCTTGCCGCGGATCACGAAGCAAAGGTAGTACTCCCAGAAGCGGCGGAAGCGCGGGAAGCGGTTGACCAAAAACTCGAATCCGAGGCATCTCCATAAAGCAAGTAGCTTCACGCGGACGGAAATCTCCCGCAGTCCGAAGGCGGAGTAGTAGCCGAACCCGCCGTGATTTTCGCCGAAATACCGGAACGAGAAGCTGTTGAGGTGCCATCGGTGCGTGGGGTCGCAGAAGGAGCTGAAGTCGGTGTAATGTGGGGTCACGATGAAAATCCGGCCGCCCGGCCGAACCAGCCGGTGGAACTCCTCGAGCGTGCGGAGCACATCCGAGACATGCTCGATCACGTGGACGGCGCGTAACTCGTCGAAGGAGCCGTCGGCGAAGGGGTAGGGAAGGCGGTCGAGGTCGCAGAGGACGTCGGCGCGGCCCCGGGGATTACGATCGATGCCGATCGCTCCAGGAAACTTGTTGATGCCGCAGCCGACGTCGAGAATGCGCATACAAGGGCCCCGGCCTGGGGCTCGTGGGTGTCAGATCACTCACCACGGGCCGCAAGCCGGATGCAGTCCTCTAGTGTATCCGCAGCGAATGCCGCCTGGTCGCGGCTGATGGTGAGCGGCGGGCTGAGTCGCACCGTGTTCTGGCCGGCTCCGAGCACGAGCAGCCCGCGCTCGAAGGCCATCCGCACGACGCGGTCGCGGAGCTCAGGAGCACGCTCCCGTGTGGCCTGGTCGCGGACGAACTCGATGCCGATCATTAGCCCGAGGCCCCGGACGTCGCCGACGCAAGGGAAGCGCCGCGGCCAGTCGCGGAGGCGGTCCATGAGGAATGCACCCATCCGGGCGGCGTTGTCGACCAACCCTTGCTCGAGCAGTTCGATCGTCGTCAAGGCGGCCGCCACGGCTACGGGGTTGCCTCCGAATGTCGAGGCGTGCGCCCCGGGCTTCCATTGCATCAGCTCCGCGCGCGCGATCGTGGCGCCGAGCGGCATTCCACTCGCGATACCCTTCGCCACCGCCATGACGTCGGGGATCAGGCCGAAGTGTTCCGAGGCCCACATGCGGCCGGTGCGTCCCATCCCGGACTGCACTTCATCCGCGACGATGAGGATGCCGTGCCGGCGGGCAAGCACCTGCAACTCGTCGAAGAACTTCTGCGGCGGCACGACGTACCCTCCTTCTCCCTGCACGGGTTCGAGTACGATTGCGGCCGCCTCCTCAGCCGGGAGAACGGTTTTCAGAAGCTGGTCTTCGATCGCCTTGACGCACTCGACGGCGCAGGTGTCGGGCTGTTTCCCGTACGCGCAGCGGTAGCAATAGGCGTACGGAACGTGGTGGACGCCGGGAACGAGCGGTCCGAATCCGCGCCGCTGCACCGTCTTGCTCGCCGTGAGCGAAAGCGAGCCCAGTGTGCGGCCGTGGAACCCGCCGAGAAAGGCGATGAATTTGTCGCGGCCGGTGTGATAGCGCGCGACTTTCAGCGCTGCTTCGATCGCCTCGGTGCCCGAGTTGCCGAAGTAGACCCGCCGGGGCTCGCTGCCAGGGGCGAGGGCGGCCAGGCGTTCGGCAAGCTCCACCATGTTTTCGTAGTAGAAGTCGGTTC
>JAEHDI010000625.1 GCA_016880505.1 Bryobacterales bacterium
CGTCCGCAAGCACAAGTGCAGGACGTCATTGATGAAATTCTCAAACGCCGTCACCGCAAGCACGATCGCTCCAGGTCCGCGGGTAGTCAGACAATTCTCGCTGTCTTTGACTCCCCGATCGGCCTGGGCCTTGAGTAAGAGAAGTCGAGCGGAATCAACCAGCCCCCAGAGGAACTCGCTACCGTAGGAGTAGCGTTGACCCGGCCGGAGTACCTGTTCAGTGCGCTTGGCCCTAATTCCTTTCTCTTTTTCCATGTCTCCCCTGAAGTGTACTACTTCGCCCAGCTTTTCCAGCCTAGCGCAGCGAGTTTCGAAACAGGGAGCCCGAGGAGGACTCCAGGATTCCGCAGTTAGTTGCGGCGGTTACAGATAGGGCTGGAGCTTTGGCATCACAGCAGCACGCACCTGGTCGGCGAGTTGAAAGGCGGCGACCGCATCATCCGTGCTGATCGTCGGGGCGTCACCCGGATAGCGATATTCAACACCGTACGGCTTGAGGGCGGTCGTAGCCCGGAGCGATGCGGCCAAGTCCGGACCGACACGAGACACAAGATCGAGCAACTGTCCGATGTCGTGCGTTTTCGGAAAGTAGATTTGGTGCAGCACCAGCAATGCCTTTAGAAACTTTTCAGCCGCCTGTTGAGCGTTGAAGGCGATTGCTTCGCGATAGATGCAGCCTTCCTCGATCAGGTGTTGAGCCAGGTCGTAGTCCTTTTGCGCCTTGTGAACCCACTGGCGAAGGAGATCCACTCGCGGCGTATCAGGAGGATTCATAGATCACTCGGCCGAATTTGTTGGCGGGGTATGCGACGCCGCCGATGACATCCTTGGTTTCCTCGAACCGGTCGGAAGTCATGACGATCACGTCGAAGGGAAACCCGAGACCACGAAGGGCGTCGGCGAAGAGAACGCTTCTCTGGCGAGTGTCGACCGGCGCCGGTTCGAGCACGAGCAGATCGATGTCGCTGTCCGGAGTCAACTCGCCACGCGCGGCTGATCCGAACAGGATGACGCGCTCCGGTTTGGCGACTCGCAGGATACGCCGAACAACCTCAGAGGTGAGATGTGCGTCGATGCCCATCTGCCAACATAATAGACGATATGAGTCTATCGGCTGAAGTCGGTGCCACTTAAAGGCTCTGCACTGATGACGACTTCTCGACGGTTGTTTCTAGCTACGCTGCCCGGCCTGGCAGGCCGTGTTCGTTTGCGCGGTGATGCCGGGCCGCCCAACGTCGTCCTGATCGTGGCTGACGATCTAGGCTCGGGCGATCTCAGCTCGTACGGCTGCCGCGACATCCGTACGCCGGCGATCGATTCCATCGGCCGGCAGGGCGTCCGGTTCACGCAGTTCTATGGCACACCAGAATGCACGCCGACCCGCTGCGCGCTTCTCACGGGACGCTACCAGCAGCGTGTTGGGGGTCTCGAGTGCGCCATCGGAGTCGGCAACAACGGCCGCTATGACGAGGCCGTCTGGCTGCAAAAGCGCGGGGAGCTTGGCCTGCCTACATCAGAACTCACCTTGCCACGGATTCTGAAGCAGCGTGGCTATGACACGGCCTGCTTCGGCAAGTGGCACCTGGGGTATCCGGAGAAATTCTGGCCGAACCGGCACGGATTCGACGAGTACTTCGGCATACTGGGCGGCGGCGCAGATTACTTCACGCATGAGGAGTTCAACGAAGGCGCCGGACAGTCCTACCTGTATCACAACGCTCGGAAGGTGAGGCGCGACGGGTACCTGACGGACTTATTCGCCGAGGCGGCGCTGGGCTGGCTTAAGCGCCGTTCGAAGCGGCCGTTCTTCCTTTATCTGCCATTCACCGCGCCGCACACGCCAATCCAGGACCGCGACGAATATGACCCGAACACCGGCACGGCTCCCACGCGCCAAGGTCACAGGACCACGTACGCCAAGATGGTGGAGCGGATGGACGGGCGCATCGGCGACGTCCTTAAACAGTTGGACGCAATGGGGGCGGCGGAAAACACGCTGGTCATCTTCCTGAGTGACAACGGAGGCGACGCGAACGGGGACAACCGTCCCCTGCGCGGCAAGAAGAGTTCCGTGTGGGAAGGGGGCATCCGTGTTCCCTGCCTAGTCCGCTGGCCCGCCGTGCTGCCTGCCGGGAAAGTGATCTCGCAGCTTGGCATGGCCATGGACCTTCTGCCCACGATTGTCTCCGCTACCCGGACACCGGCGCCGAGTGAAAGGACGTTTGACGGGATGGCCTTGCTGCCCGTGCTGACGGGAGAAAGGCAGCCTTTTCCACGCCTCGTATTCTGGAGGTACAAGCGAGGGAGCTCGGTGCGAAAAGCGGTGCGGCAAGGCGATATGAAGTACGTTTTCGACTCCGGTCAAGAAGAACTCCATGACCTGGCGCGCGATGTGCGCGAGGAAAACAACCTGCTGGCGGAACGGCCCGATGTGGTTCGTGATCTCAAGGCCAAGTTGACCGCGTGGGAGCGGGATGTCTCGGCCGAGCGGCTGCGGGGGTTTACAGCCGGGTCGCCGGGATAGCTACTTTGGCTGCGATGCCGCCCTAGACCCTGAAGCCGGCGGCTGTTGACACGCAAACGACGTTGGGACAGCGGAGCCAGCCAGCGTTGCGACGAAGATTCACCGGCCGGAGCCGGCGCCACCGGCGTTGCCCAGCTCAAGCGGCGATCCTTTGATATAGGCGACGCCTTTGAAAAGAGCGACCAGCTCGTCATGCTGGCCGGTAATCCTGACAACGCAGGTCGAAAGCCTGCGGGTGCGGGCGATTTCCTCCGCCGTGGCGGTCAATTTTCCCGACTCGACGGCCTTGAACCATGTGACGTCCGCCTGGCAGGCGACGGCGACGACTCCGTGTGAATTCGAGGCGGCCGCGAACGCGAGGTCGGCGAGAGTGAAGAGCGCGCCCCCTTGGAGGATTCCGACGGCGTTGAGATGGCGTGGCTCCACCGTCATCTCGGTGCGGGCATACCCTGGGCGGATCTCCACGATGCGGATGCCGTTCTCTTTCGCGTAGCGATCGTTTTCAAAAAATCTGGCAATGCGTTCCATTTCCATCCGGGATGTTACCACCAACCTCTGTGGTAAGCTTCAGCGAAAGGACAGACCATGGCCACAGAGGTTTCCGGTTCGAATGAAGTAGCCGCAGCGGCTGCTCCACCCACAAAGAGCTCAACGGGGCGACTCGTCAGCCTGGACGCCTTCCGGGGCTTTGTCATGCTGCTACTGGTCTCGGAAGGCCTCGGCTTTTCGGTGCTGCGGAACCATCCAGGCTGGGAATGGCTGGCCGCGCAGGTCGACCA
>JAEHDI010000626.1 GCA_016880505.1 Bryobacterales bacterium
ACCGGTGTTTCTGTTGTGGGGGTTGATCGGGGCCTCGCGGCCCAATGCCGAAAACATCCTCGCCGGTCAGGTGGGGACAGGCGCTCGCGTGGCGAATTTGAAGATCAAGTTGCGCATGCGTCTGGGCGATTTGATCGTCACCGGCCTGACGCTGGGGTTGGTGAACCCGCGGACCGTCACCTTCGAAGGAGTGGTCGTCCCTTCATCTGTAGGGCCGTGATTTCGTCCACATCACGATCACGCCGCAGCCGGCGTTGGAACCGCCGAACTCCGCTGGAATCTCTCCCGTACCACGATAGACCTCGATCCCATAGATGTCGCGAATCGGCGTGTTTTCATGGAAGGAACGCACCTCCACCCCGTCGATATACCAGGTCGGAAGGCAGTGGGGCGTTCGTGACATGACGGCAAAGCACTCGAACCGCGACTGATCGCACTGGATGCGTACGCCACGGATGGTGCGCAGGGCATCGCCAACCGAGTTGTAGCTCGCTTTCTTGAGATCGTCCCACCGCAGGAATGCTCCCAACTTCCGCATCCGCCGTCGTTCGAAGTCGATGTAACGCGGTTGGAGAATCTCCGCACGGGCCTGAACTACCACTTCGGGCAGCATGAACCCGTTGAAATCGAGAGGGAAGTCTTGCGCCACGACGCCCGAATCGGGCAGATGAACCCGGAACAGGCCCTCCTCATACCCGATCTGCTGAATGCGAATTTCGGTTTGGCCCCCGCGAAGATTCGAGACGCTGAAGAAGCCCAGGGAGTCGGTCTTCGCGGCGACACCGCGGTCTTTGCCGATGCGAATCGTCGCATCGGCAATGGCATTCCCCATCTCGCTGTCCAGAACCCGGCCGCGAAGCGTGGACTGCCCGAGCGCGAGGACCGGCGTGGCGACACCCACCAAGGCGGCGCACAGGGCTGCTGCCAGGGATTGGCGTGCGGCAACCATGAGTTTGAGCACCCTCTAGCGGGACTCTTAATAGATGGTAAAATGAGACACGGGTCCAGTACCGGGCCCAGCTGATCCTCCGACGTCTGCAGTGCCGTCACGTCCCGCCGTCGGGCGTGGACCAAGGAGGGCGGTTCCGTGCCACGTTGCGGTACTTCGAAGTGCCGTCCCTTCCGTGTTCCCTCTCCACACCAGAGGCAGCCTATGCGCGTCCCCAGGTTTGGCACGCTACTGGTCGGCGTGACCGTAGCGATCATTTGGTTCCTCCCCACACGGCTCGCGGCCCAGGACGCTACGATCACTGGTCGCGTCACCGCGCAAACCACCGGTGAGCCCCTGGGCGGCGCCAGTGTCGTGGTGGCAAACAGCAACTTCGGCGCGGTCACGGCATCGAACGGGACATTCACGATTGCGGTCGGGGCGGCAGGCGTGCGTGGTCAGCAGGTCGTGATCACCGTGCGAGCGATCAGTTACCGGCCGTCCACGCGTACGATCACGCTCTCGCCGGGCAGCCAACAGCAGGACTTTGCGTTAGAGGCCGATCCGTTCCGGCTCGAAGAGGTGATCGTCACCGGTGTGGCCGAGGCCACGGACCGCAGGAAGCTGACCTCTGCGGTGGGCAGCGTGAGCGCGGAACAGCTGAGGGCAGTCCCAGGGTCGAACGCCCTCCAGGCAGTCCAGGGGAAGATTGCAGGCGTGCGTTTGGTGCCCCAGTCAGCCCAGCCCGGCAGCGAACCGTCCATCCGGCTGCGCGGCGCCACGAGCATCTCGGGACGGCAGGACCCGCTCTATATCGTGGACGGGGTGATCACACGATTCGGTCTCGCCGACGTCGCACCT
>JAEHDI010000627.1 GCA_016880505.1 Bryobacterales bacterium
CAACTGGCGACGCAGGCATACACAGTCCTGGACTGGCGTGTGCTCGGTTTTGCGGCGATGCTCGCACTTGTGATGGGCATCGTCTTCGGTGTCATGCCGGCATGGCTGGTGGGCCGACTGCAGCCGTCCGGGCTGATGATGCGGACGCAGCCCGGCACACACGATGCCGGAACCAGGCGACTGCGGGCAGGTCTTGTGGCGTTGCAAGCCGGGCTGACCATAACGCTGTTGGCAAGCTCAATCGCGATGGGCCGCACCTTTCTCAAACTACTCGACGCCGACCTCGGCTTTCGCCCCGCAAATGTAGCGACGCTGACCGTATCGCTGCAGGGAACGAAATATAGTAGCAGTCTTGCGCAGCGGCAATACTTCAGCGAAGCGCTGGATCGTCTTCGCGCAGTGCGGGGAGTCGAAGCGGCGGGCGCCGTGAGCTATTTGCCACTGGCCAATAACGTCTTCATGGCCTTTGCGTTTAAGCTGGATTCCGGTCAGACCGTGCAGCAAATCGTGACGAATGCCGCTATGCCCGGGTATTTCCGCACCATCGGCGCGACGTTCTTAGGGGGACGCGACTTTGGACCGGGCGAGCGGAAACGTTCCGAACCCGCGGTGATCGTCAACGAAGCATTCGCGCAGAGGTCTGGACTGGGGAGGGCGATTCTGGGCCGCAGGCTCACGGCGCCGTGGAGCAACACGCCGTACGTTGTCGTAGGAATTGTCAGCACGGCGCGGTTCGCGGGCCCGGTTTATCCCGGCGGTCCGCAGATTTATTGGCCGGTGGAGGAAGAACCACCGCCCACACTGACATTTGTGGCGAGAGTAAGCGGTCAGGCCAAGGCCGGGCTGGCCGCATGCCGGGACGCAATACGGGCCGTGGACCGCGAAGTGCCGGTCTATGACGTAAAGATGCTGGATCAGCGCCTGGCCGATGTCCTCGCTCGCCCGAAGTTTTACACAGCGGCTACCCTTCTCCTCGCGACCCTTGCAGCGCTACTGGCCGCTGTCGGCGTTTACGGAACAGCGGCCCATTCGGTTGCGAGCCGAAAGCACGAGATGGGCGTTCGCATGGCCTTAGGGGCCTCTTACGAGCGCATCAGAATCATGATGCTGCGCGAGAACCTCGCACCGATGAGTTTTGGAATGGCCGCCGGAGTGGTCGGAGCTATTGCATCGGGCCGGTACTTGGAGCATCTCCTTGTGAACGCCGAACGGCCCGCGCTATGGACCTGCACAGCCGCCGCAGCGTTCCTGTTATTTACGGGCTTAGCCGCCGTCTGGACCGCAACTGCACGAGTGCTCGCCATTGATCCCGCTGACGCGGTGCGCGCTGAATGAAAGATCTATCGGAAAAGCGGGGACAGGCACCAATTTCGCAAAAGCAGCGAA
Organism: Bryobacterales bacterium; assembly: GCA_016880505.1. Lineage (GTDB taxonomy): Bacteria > Acidobacteriota > Terriglobia > Bryobacterales > Bryobacteraceae > JAEHDI01. The sequence goes on from JAEHDI010000627.1 coordinate 1,387, forward strand.
ATCGGAGCCTGTCCCCGTTTTTCCCTGTCCCGTTTTTCCGATTCAGGCGGCCTTGATCGGTTCCATGCGGCCCATGAGGCGGTGGAGGAGGAAGAGGGCGGTGAGGTGCATGCAGCCCATGGCGAGGAAGGCGGGCGTGTAGCCGAAGCGGCTGATGACGTAGCCGGGGATGACGGCCGAGAAGAGAAAACCTCCGAAGCCGCCGGCGCAGCCGCCGATCCCGGTGACGGAGGCGACGGCGTTCCTGGGAAAAACGTCGGACGTGGTAGTGAACAGATTCGCCGACCAGCCCTGATGGGCGGCGGTCGCGAGGCTGACGAGCGCCACGGCGAGCGCTGGGCCCGGCGACAGCACCGCCATCGCCGCCACCGGCATGGCGCCGGCACAGAGAGCCATGGCCGTCTTGCGTGCCCGGGCGCGTTCCCACCCCCGTCGCATCAGATAACCGGAGATCCAGCCGCCGGCGACGCTGCCCACGTCGGCCATCAGGTAGACAACCGGCAACGCCCAGCCGATTTCGGTTAGCTTGAACTTCCGGACGTCGTACAGATACGGCGGCAGCCAGAAGAGGTAGAACCACCAGACGGGGTCGGTGAGGAACTTACAGATCGCGAACGCGTAGGTCTGCCGGAAGCGTAGCGCGGCCAGCCATCCGATCTTCACCTCGTCCGAACCGGCATCGTCGTCGCTGCGAATGTACCGCAGCTCGGTCTCATTCACGCCCGGGTGCTGCTCGGGCGACCGGTAACTCGCCCACCACAGCACCAGCCAGACGAAGCCGAGCGTGCCGGTGATCAGGAAACAGGCGCGCCATCCGAGGAAGGCGTTCATCGCGACGAAGGCCGGGGGACCGATCATCGCCGCGACGTTGGTACCGGCGTTGAATATGCCGGTGGCAAAGGCACGATCCCTCTTGGGGAACCATTCGGCGACCGACTTGATGGCTGCGGGAAAGTTGCCGGCTTCCCCGAGGCCTAACATGGCGCGCCAGAAGCCGAGTCCTATCGCCGTGCGAGCCGTCGCGTGGAGGCACGCCGCGACGGACCACCACGTGATGGCCACGGCATAGCCGATCTTCGTCCCGAAGCGGTCGATGAGCTTCCCCATGAACAGGAATCCGACGGTGTAGGCCAAGGTGAAGGCGCCATTCAGGTAGCCGTAGTCGACCTTCGAAAGGGAGAGCTCCTTTTCAATGACAGGGATGAGAACCGAAAAAACGATACGGTCGAGGTAGTTGACGGTGGTGGCGAAAAAGAGCAGCGCTAGCATCCACCAGCGCACGCGCGTCATCTTGTTGGACAGCACTTGGGGATTATAGTAAATCCGGCGGCGGACTCTGGCCAGATGGGACAGGCAGCTCTGTCCACTCGCAAACAACGCTCAGGACAGAGTAGGCCTGTCCCGCTCAGCGAACAACTTGAAGGAGGGGTTCGATGCGGCGGAAGACTTCCTCGGGGGCGCCAGCGCCGTCGATGCGGTGGTGGTTCGGGTAGTGCTTCAGGATGGGCGCGGATTCCTTCTCATAGACGCGGATGCGCCCGCGGATGACATCGGGCTTATCGTCGGCGCGGCCGCGAGCGAGGAGGCGGTTGACGATTTCCTGCTCCGGCACTTCCAGCACGATCACCACGGGTTTTGGCAGTCCGCGCTCGGCGAGCAGGCGGTCGAGATAGGCGGCCTGGGAGGCCGTCC
>JAEHDI010000628.1 GCA_016880505.1 Bryobacterales bacterium
GCTTGGATGGCCTCTTGGGCTTTGAAAGTGAACTGATCAAACCTCACCTGACTTCCCTCCGCCCTTCAAACTGGAGTTATTTATTCGACAGGCAATATAAAACCTGAGCCGCCTTCTGTCAAGAATAAGTTTTCTGTGGTTTTTCATAGGAACTCAAACAATTCAATTGGTTACGGGATTTTTCTGCCACCACCCTGGCCGAGATCCCACCCCACCCAGCCTACCCGGCAAGCCTGCGGAACGGTGAGTCGAGGATGACCGGGGGCGACCGAGCGCAATGGGATGAAAGTGGCACCGTCCCACCTGCCGGCCGAGATGTCAGGCGCCCTCTTCGAGGAGTTTCACCAACGCGTGGAGCGTCCTGTTGACGGGGGTCTCGACGCCCAGCTCGGCGCCACGACGCGCCACGTACCCGTTCAGCGAATCGATCTCGGTGCGCTTTCCCCGGGCAAGGTCCTGTGCGGTCGAGGAGATGGCGCCGGGCATTGTCTCCGCGAGCCTCCATCCCGCTTCGACCATGTCTATGTCCGGCAATCGAACGTCAGCCGCGCGCGCGACAGCGACGGTTTCCTCGATGACCTGCCGCATCACGGCGCGCGCCCAGGGATTGCTGACCATGCCGGCGTACCGCGCACGGCTCAAAGCGGAAACCGCATTGTAGGCGCAATTCATGATCAGCTTCGTCCAGAGATCGGCCTCGATATTCTCCGAAACGCGACACGGGACTCCGGCGCGAGCGAAACGTCCCGCCAGCGCTTCGAGCCGGGGCCGAAGACTCTTCTCTTTCCCATCGCTCGCCGAGAGATCCCCAATGATGAGATGGCCACTGCCGGTATGCTTTACACATCCCGGCGCGGTCATCTCGGCGGCCACATAGACGACAGCCGGAATCGCTTCGATCTTGGCTACTGAGCGAATCCGCTCGACGTTGTCCACACCGTTCTGAAGACTGACGACGACGGCCCCGCTGGCAAGATGCGGCGCGAGAGCTTTCGCCGCCTCTTCCGTGTCGAGCGTCTTCACGCACAGCAGGACGACTTCCGCCTCGCACGCAGGCTGAGCATCGGTGAAGGCCGAAACCGGAATCTGTTGTTGAAAGTGGATGCTCTCCAGACACAACCCGTTCCGGGTCATGGCCTCGACGTGTAGCCTCCGGCCGATAAGCGTGACGGGCGCACCGGCACGCGCGAGCATTCCACCGAAATAACATCCGACGGCGCCCGCGCCCATCACGGCAATCCGCGGCCACGTGTCTTGTTGCACGACGCCTCCCGAAGTCAGACGGAATCAGACGGACGGAACCGAAATCAGGATGCAGGACACGACCCCTCTCTTCATGTCCCGCATGACCTTTCCGGCCTGCCTGCTAAGAGGTCATCCATCCTACCCCGAAGCCCCCGGTCGTTGGCAAGCATCCATTCTATTTCGGCAGGAGGGATCGTTAGTGGAGAACGTGGTGCCGGCGGAGGATGGCGGCGATGGCCTGGCGATTTTCCTCGGAGGCCGGGGCAAGCGGGGGCGACGGATGCCCGTTGCCCAATCCAACCAGGGCACAGGCCGCTTTGAGGGCGGGCAGCCAGTGGCCGTGGCCATGCAGGGTGGTAAGATCCGTGATGGTGGTCTGCAGCTTGACACAGGTCGCGGCATCCCCTTTTGTAGCGGCCTGATGGAGGGAAACGAACAGCCGAGGCACGAAATTGGCCATCCCCGGAACGAGCCCATCCGCCCCCTGCATCAGACTTGCAGCAGCCAGGGATTCATCCCCCTGCAGGACACGGAACATCGGCCGCCTCTGTTTCACGGCGAGGAACTGTTGAAACGCCTCGAAGTTGGCCGCCGAGTCCTTGATTCCCAGCACGCGCTCGTCCCGAGCGAGCCGGGCGACGGTCGCAGGCGAAAGCGCGTGATGGGTGCATTGCGGGATGTTGTACAGCAACACGGGGAGCGGAACGGTATTCAGGACAGCTTCCACGTGACGCTCCTGGACGGCAGAATCCACGGGGTAGTAGTACGGCGATCCGATGACCATGGCGTCGGCGCCCTCGTCGGCCGCCTGGCGGGCAGCATCGGCGGCCGGCCCGGCGGCCGGCAGCATGACCCCCACGAGCACCGGCGCCCGGCCGGCCGCGGCCTGGACCGTTGCCCGGATGACCGCGGCTCTCTGTTTGGCGGTCAGCCACGCCCCTTCCCCACAGCCGCCGAGGACGAAGAGCCCGCTGCACTCGCCGCCCAAGATGTGCTCCACCAGCTTCCGGATGGCCGCCTCATCCGGGTCCCCCGAAACGGTCAGTGGAGATATCATGGGCGGCACCACCCCACAGAGCGCGGTCTCCCACGACCAACTCCTGCCGGCTCTCCCTCTCCGGCTCACCGTGTCCCCCTTCCCCGGTTCATCCCGCGACACCTCTCAGGGACAGCTCGCGGGCCCGGTGGCAGCTCACGAAATGGCCCGGGGCGATCTCTTCGAGCCGGGGAGTCTTTGTCCGGCACACATCCTGGGCATAGCTGCATCGCGGATGGAAGTAGCAGCCCGTCGGGGGATTCGCCGCGTCAGCGACGTCCCCCTCCAGGACGATGCGCTGGGTGCGCAGGCGGGGGTCCGGCTTCGGCACCGCCGACAGCAACGCTTCCGTGTAGGGATGCTTCGGTGCACCGAAAAGGCTCTGCGTGTCCGCCATTTCGACGATCCGGCCGACATACATGACGGCCACCCTATCACTCACGTGCTTGACCACGCTCAGGTCATGCGCCACGAAGAGGTAGGTGAGGCCCAGTTGCTTTTGGAGGGCCAGCATCAGGTTGAGGATCTGCGCCTGGACCGACACGTCCAGGGCTGACACCGGCTCGTCGGCGACGATCAGGCTGGGATTCAAGGCAAGGGCCCGGGCGATCCCGATCCGCTGGCGCTGCCCCCCGGAGAAGGCGTGGGGGTATCGGCGCATGTATTCGGGACGCAGGCCTACCATTCGCAAAAGCTCCGCCACCCGCTCCACCTGGTCCTGTCGGGTCCCGATCCTGTTGGCCATGAGCGGCTCGGCGACGATGTCGAAGAGGGTCCGTCGCGGATTCAGCGAGGAGAAGGGATCTTGGAAGATCATCTGCATCTGGCGGCGCAA
>JAEHDI010000075.1 GCA_016880505.1 Bryobacterales bacterium
CGGTACGTGCGTGGCGGCTGTCCATTGCGTGTCAACCACGGCTGGGTCCACACGTCCACGGGAGACGTCCCGCGCGTAGGTGAGGAACGCCCGCGTCAGCAGCGAATCAAGACGCCAGGTTTCAGCCAGCGCCAGATCCCGATCCAACAGCGAAACGAGCTCTGGGGTCAGGTAGGCCGCCGAGTCCAGGCCATTTACCTGATGTATCTGCGCGTCGAGCCCCGCGCTGGCAAGCTGGCCGCCAATCCAGAGTTCATCCGGCTAGTGGCCGCTCTCCATCGATGAGCCCTCCTTTCAGATTGCTCGTGCTGGCCTGCGGGTTCAGCGGAATGTGCTGGGCAGCGCGGTGTACTACGGTTCTGGACCCTCTTGCCCTGGATGCATACGAAGCATACGTGATTGCCGCCGAAGAGGCGGCGTCTGCCCGGTTCGCCGCGGGGGAGCTCGCCTGGGTGCCTCATTCCGCATCGGCCGAGGCGGGAGCCAGACTCGATTCGGGCAGGGCGATCCGGCAAAAGCTCACCGACGCGGCCACTAATGAGCGCCTCGCTGGCCAAAACGCGGCGATCGTTCACTGGATCGGGGCGGTGTTCATTCGCGGGGTGAACCTCACGGATCTGAGGACCGTGCTCGAGGATTACCCCAGCTACGATCGTGTCTACCGGCCGATTTTCGTTGGGTTTCGAGCCGAGTCCGGCGGAAGCGGTTCCGACTCCGGATACGACGCGACATTCTGGCTTCAGCACAAGTTTGCCTTCGCTTCGCTGTTTCGACAACACTACGCGTTCCGCATGAAAGCGCGCATCGAGTACTCCCAAACGGACGTCTCCAGCGGTCCTGCGCTGCTTGTGCACATGCGGTCCGGCGAGGTTCTCGAATCCGACAGCGGCGTGCCCGGCAGGAACGACCTCATGAAGCGTTACCACGACCATGGGATCATCTGGGCGGTTAACGCCTACTGGCGCGCGCACCGGCGGGAAGGCGGTGTCTACCTCGAGTTCGAAACTGTCACGCTGGCCCGGTCGGTCCAGGAGTTCGCCTGCAAGATAGGCTTCATTCCTGTCCCACGTTCGATGGCGGTGGCGGCGATGGATGCGCTGCCGGAGGAGGCGCTGAAAGTAATGTTGGAGGGCGCGAAAGCGGAGTGCGAGCGTCGGGCTGCGGCGCGCGCCGCCAGCTCACCTCTTCTTCGCGAGTAAATGCCCCACCGGCATCTTCAGGTGAAAGAAATCGGTGCTGTCCTCGGACTCGGTGTACTGAAGGACCTCGAAGTCTGGAAAGAACGACGGTAGCTCGCCGCGTTCGAGATCGCCCGGAACGCGCGGGCGCCGGTCCTTGGGCTGGTGCATGGCGATGGGGGCGTCAATCAGAAGCAGGCCGCCAGGTTTGATCGAGTCGCGTATCCTCGTGAGGAGTTGTGCGTCGTCGTACTGGAGCGGTGAGTAGATTACAGTAACGAGGTCCCACCGGCTGTCACCGTAGTCGAAGCCATGCATGCTCGCGTGGACCGTGGTTAGCGGAACCCCGGCGCGGCGGGCGTCCTGCTGCGCGACTTCCAGTCCCTTTTCGGAAATGTCGAAGGCTGTGACTCGCCAGCCTTTGACGGCAAGATACACGGAGTTACGCCCCTGTCCTGCGGCGATGTCAAGCGCAGTCCCGGGCTGGAGATTCTCCACCGAACGTACAAGAAACGCGTTCGGCGTCTGGTCGAAGGGCGGGTTGGCCATGGAGTACAGGCGATTGAACGTGAAACTGCTCTTCTGGACGCGGACCCACGCCTGTGCCGTGGCCCCGAAAGTGCCGTTCTCCGCGAATCCCGTACCGAAATACAGAACGATCAGGAATCCGATCGGAGCGCCGAGGAGAAGGAGGACAATTCGGAAAAAGCGACGCCTGGCCTTACCAGGCTTCGTGGTTGGGAGAGTAGCTGCGGCCTCTGTCACAGTGGCTTAGACAACGGAGGCCCTCCTCCGGTTCCCTTTAGGTGTGCGCTACACGTAGGGCGGACGCCTACGTCCGCAGCCGGCCCCTGGCCGGCCTCTTTTGGGGTCCTTTGTGTCTGGTGCCTCCGTGGTGAACCCTCCTTCGCGGATTCTCTACTTCCCCTTCACGGCAATCTGCGTCCGGTACGAGAGGATCTTTCCGCCATTCGCTCCGTTCGCAGAAATCTGCACCGGGACGGTCTTCGGCGCCCGCGGCGGCAACGCCAGTGTCAGGCTGTAGTGGCTCTGGATCCTCTCAAAACTTCTCTGAATCGCGTCCGTGACTTCCGAGCTGGAATGGCAAAACAGGCTCGTGCCCGCCGTCGTTTCCGCCAGTTGCTGCAGCCCGCTCTGGTACGCCTCGTTCAGACGGTCGGAGCGATAAACCAGGTGGACCACGAACAGCGGCGTCTGCCGGCGCGAAAGCCTCGTGGATAGCTTGGCGATTCTCTCCTGAATCGGCGCCTCGGGAAACTTGCGGCTCAGGTCGCGCGTGTCGCTGGAATTGACCACCGGGTTCGTGAAGTTCTCCCGGTAGTTCTGGATGTCGCTGTCCGTCACATAGAGGATCGCCACCCGGACGGCGCTCTCTCTCAGGATCGCGTCACCTGCGCCCGCGAGGAACTCCACCGTGTCCAGCAAACCGGCCTTACCGCTGATCTTGAGCGCCTCGATGGCTTCCGTGGACTTCGCCCGGTCCGCGGTCGGATCTGCCAGAACTTTCAGCGAGTCCTGCGCGCGCAGCACCGAGACCATCGTTTTCGCCGGCAGCTTCGCAATCTCAGCCGCCAGCGCCGCCTTGGCGGCAGTGGCCTGAGTGAGATCCTGCGTCATGTCCAGCACAACCATCAGCAACAGATCGTCCGCGGGACTCTTGACCGCGAGGATCTTCGACGGCGAACCCGCGACGGTCGCCTGAAACTCGGGCATTCCCGTGGCGCCGCTCCCAGGCTCCACCCACACCGGCACCCGGATCAGAGCCGGTGACAGGCGCTCGGGGGAGGCTCTCACCGTCCCGGCCAGTTTCTGCCCGTGGACAGGGCAGACGATCCCTGCGCCAATCACGGTCCCTATGCCAACCGCCAGTATGCAAATTCCCCGCATCAGAAGCTGAACCTCAACCCGAGTTGGATCACGCGGCCGCCGGTCGAACCGATGATCTTTCCCGCGTTCACATTCGGCGCATTCGTGGGACCGATCGCGTTGTCCGGATCGGTCCAGTTCGCGTGGTTGACGAAGTTGAACGCGGCCAGCGACAGCTCCAGCGTGCGCTCCGCCGCGAACGTCACCCGCTTCGTCGTCGACAGGTCGTAATTCTGATTGCCGGGATTCCGAAGGGTCGGGTGCGTCCGGGACAGATTGCCGATCGTGAAGTCCGGCGGCTGAGCGAAAGCCGCCGGATTGAACCACCCCACCGGGCCTGGGTCCGCCACGTGCGGATCGACCCCCGGCACGACGTTGACTCGCAGCGCCTGCACGACGCCGCCGGTGTTGTTGAACAACGCACGCAGCGCCATCGGGTTTCCACCCTGAATCGAGCCGGTCCCGCCGACGGACCAGCCGCTCACCAGGTGCTGGCGCCAGCCCGTGGAATTCAATAACGGTTTGTTCGCCCCGAACGGCAGCTCGTACACATAACTGAATTGAAGGGTGTGGAGAAGACTGCCGGTGCCCAGCGACCACTCGTTCTCCCGCCGGTAGTAATCCTGTTTCCCGTACGGCCCCGAATAATCGTCCATCTGCTTGCCGTAGTTGTAAGTCGCGGACCAGAACAGTCCCTGGGACGACCGCTTCTCCACCTTCATCGCGATGCCCGAGTTCCTGGTGCGGCCTCTCGCGTACAGCCCGGCCAGCAGGAAGCCGCGGTACTGCGGATAGGGACGCAGCGACCGGTTGAACTCCTCGTTGTTTAACAGGTCGCGGTACTTGAGCGCTTCGAGTGGAATTGCATTGGGATTCGCAGCCGCTTCATCGACCGGAATGTTCTTCCCGTCCGAGTAAGTGAGAGTCGAGGACACGACGATCGATCCGGGAAGCTGCCGCTCGAGATCCAGGTGAATATCCTGCCAGATCGGCGACCGGCCGGTCGTGTCGTGCATGTGCGCAAATGTGTTGTTTGCCGCTTCCGGACGCAGGTCCGGGATCGGGACCGAGAGCGGCGGCAACCCGTTCGAGAGCACGGCCGCGGGCTCAAGTTGCACGTTCGGGGAGATGTACGTCGGGTAGGCGTTGAAGCCCTGTGCGCCCCATTGGAAAAAGGGCATCGAGGGCGCCAGGCCGCCGCGTGCGTACCGCGCCCGGATCAACGTCTTTGAATCGCCGAGCGGATTCCAGGAGAGGCTCGCCGACGGGTTCAGCACGACAATCGTCGGCCGGAAGCCGCGCGGCACGCCGTTCCTTCCCGCCGTCACCATAGCCCCCTTGCGGCCGTTGGCCGGGTTGATCGCCTCAAGGTCGATGTTCGACTGCCGGTCGTACTTCTCGGTCCGAGGGCTCCCGCGCGCCACGGTGGCGCCGATGTTCAGCACCAGGTTTGGACGAATCTCAAAACGCTCTGTAATCACCGTGGAGAAATCGTTCCGCCGAAAGTAGGACGGCGACGGAGCGATGCTCGCCTGCCCGTATTCCGCCATCCCGAGAAGGAAACTGGCGAACGCGTGGCCGGTGTTGACTATCCCCGGCAAACTCGTAAGGCCGGCGCTGAATCTCAGCAGGCTCGACGGATACTGCGGGTTGTAGATATTGAGTTGCCTGCCTGTGTACTCCGCGGACAACTTGACGGTGTGTTTGCCCCGGCGTACGGATAACGCATCGGTCCACGTATAGACGTTGTTCGCGCTCGTATTGGCGGGAAACAGACGGCCCATCGAAACATACGGCTGAAAGGAAATTACCGGAAAAAATGGAGCGCTGGCTCCCTTCAAGCCGATCATGTCGGGGTATCCCAGCCTGTCCTCCTTCTCGCCGGACCGCACGACATCCCGAGTCACACTGAAGTTGGCCGTGTTGACCGTATTCGGCGACAGTGTGAAGATGTGCTCTAAGACCGCCCGCCGGTCCTCGATATGCCTCACCGGCGCCGCCGAATCCCCGGCCGTCGAAAAGATTCGGGCGGGACCGGCGAATCCGTTGGAACTCGCCAGCTCCAGACTGAATCGGTGCCGCTCCTTCACCGCCTGGTCCAGCTTGAGGATGATTCCATCCGGCGTATTCCTCTCCGGCGAGTTCACAAAATAGTTGTTTCGATAGAAGGGGCCTGCCGACGCGTTCGGCGCCGGATAATACTCCAACGCCCGCTGTGCCACGAGGTCCAGCCGGTGGGCCGGAATCCGGTTCTCCGGAAAGGGGAGCCGCGAGTACTGCAGGTTCTCCCGCGAAACGGGCCTTGCCGGATCGTAGGCTGAATTCAGGCTGGTGGTCTTCGGATCGAAGATTTGCAGGACCTTTCCGGCCGGATCGACGACCGAGGAATAGTCTCCGGCGCGTTCGGCAAGAATCGGAACTGTCAGCAGGTTCGAGCGCGCGATGCTTTCCCGCACTCCCTCGTACGTGAGCGTGAAAAACGTTCCCCCGCCCCGCGGCCGCAGGCCCGGAATCACTACCGGACCGGAAACGCTGAAGCCGAACTGGTTGCGCCGCAGCACGGACTTCGTGCCGCCGCGCTGTGCGACCTCGTGAGGCACGGCGTCAAGAAAATCGTTCCGGAAATACTCGTACACCCGGCCGTGCCATTCCCGATGTGGTGCGGCCTTCGTCGCGCTCTCGCTCGCGCGTTGGGCCGTCTTCTCGAGGTCGCGCGTCTGGATCTTGAACACCTCGATGGCGCGGTCCATGTCGGACGGCGCTTGCGGCTCGGCCGCGGCAACTCCTGACAGGCAAGCCGCCAGAAGTCCGGATGCTCCGAGCCATCGCCGAAGCGTGTTTCCCCTTCTAGTTACCGACATACTGCTTCAGCCACTCGTGGAGTTCCTTCCAGAAGAAACGGCTGTTCTCGCCTTTCTGAATCCAATGGTTCTCGTCCGGAAATACGATCAGCCTGCTGGGGATCTTCAGGCGTTTCAGCACGCTCCAGTTTTCGATCGTCTGGTTGATCGGTACACGGAAATCTTTTTCGCCCACCGTCAGCAGAATCGGCGTGCGGAAGTTCGCCGCGAAACGGATCGGGTTCTGTTCGCGCCACACCGGCCCCTGCTCCCACACTGGTCCGCCGCTGCCGCGTTCCCGATGATAGATCGTGTCGCTTGTCCCCCATTGCGACTCGAGGTTGATCAGCCCCGCGTGGCTGACCAGGCACTTATACCGCGTTGTTGTCGCCTGGAGCCAATTCGCGAGGTGGCCGCCGTAGCTGGCGCCGGCCGCCGCCTGCCGCGTGCCGTCGATGAACGGAAACCGCCGGATCGCCTCGTCGGCCGCCTCGTTGATTTCCTCGCCGGGACCCTTGAGCGGGTCGCCCTGAATCTCCTGCGCGAACTTCTCCCCGAATCCGGTCGAGCCGGTGTAGTTCGTCGTCAGCACAACGTAGCCGGGCTGCGCGAGCAGGTGATAATTCCACCGCAAAATGAACTGGTCTTTCGACATGTTGTGCGGCCCGCCGTGCATGAAGACGAGCAGCGGGTACTTCTTGCTCTCATCGAACGCCGGTGGCAGCACGATCATGTTGTGGATCTGCTTTCCGCGTTTGCTGGTGAACCAGAAATGGCGCGCGGGCTGCCAGTCCACCGCGGCCGCGGCCTCGAC
>JAEHDI010000629.1 GCA_016880505.1 Bryobacterales bacterium
AGTATTACGATAGCCTCGAAGAGAAGGTCGAAGTAAAGCTGCACGGCTTCGCCACGGGAGACTCAGGAAGGAAGTAGCCTCCGCCGGCCGGCATCGGCCTCTTGGCACTTGGCATAGAGTGGAGAGATCTCAGTCGCCGGCTTCATTCAGCATCCCGGAGAAGATGTTGAAGAACGTCACGCCGTTCGAGCCGTCGGGATCGGCGATATCCGCTGTCGCAGGCAGGACCGTGGTATCCGCGGGGCCCGCGTACAGGGATTGAATCCGTCCCAGCCCGCCTTGGGCGAGCAGATCGGCTACCAGATCGAACGCCGACGCCGGACGGCCCAGGCGCAGCCAGTCGCCCGTGGGTGCGACTCCGGCGACGGGAGCGGCCACGCGAAGCTTGGCGGCCATGAGCGCACGACGGTATTCGCGAACGTTCCTGGAGTATCCGTGCTCGAACTGGCGGTCGAAGGACGCGATGGCGGAGCTGCCGTCGAACGTCATCCCGCGCCTGCGGAAATGCGTCGAGCCTACCAGGCACCACACGTCGTCCACAATCACGGAGGTGGTGCGGATGAACGCCGTCCGGCCCGGGAATCCGACCGGATGAAACAGCGCCACGCGGTCGGGCGCGGCAGCGAGGAGGTTGCCGAGAGCCTCGGTGCGAGCCTGATAGTGCTGTCTCCACCAACCTTTGAAGTTGGTGGCAAAGTCTGGTTCCTTGGGCGTGCAGATCAAGACCTTGAGATTCGGCGCTTGGGAAAGACGCGTGGCGAGCTCGGCCACAAGATCTACTTCAAAAGGCTGAGGCGGTCCAGCGGGGCGTGCGGTGCGGGCAAACTGCGGTGATTCGATGTACACCAGCTCACGCGCCTCGGCGATGGCGCGGCGCAGCGAATACTGCGCGTCTCGCAGTCCGTGCTTGGAGACGAAGAACTCGCGGCGGACCTCGCGCTGCACGCGCGGCTCATTCTGGATGGTGATGGTAATGGGCGGCGGAGGCAGGCCCATCGCTGCCGCTCCATCGTTGATCATCTGCTGCACGGTGTTCCCCGGCGGAGGCGGCGTGAGACTGCTGAGCCAGGGCGTTTCACATCCCACGGCGACAGTCTCGAGCAGCACTCCGATACCGGTGGCAACGCTGGCGGAATCGTCCGGCACGTTGAAATTGTCTCCCAGTGAGGCAACCACCCATCCCGGATTCGCTCCCACGGTTGCGGGAAGAGGGATGATCGGCTGCGCCCGCCGCAGAGCCAGCCGAGCCAGGTCGTAGCCGAGCGCGCCAGTCACTCGCACGCCTGGCGCGTGTACGTCGGGGCCGGCGGGATTGCCCGGGTTTCCGCTTTCGTGCAGCGCGGATCGCGATTCGCCGGAAAGGCGCCCGCCGCTCAGCACTCCATCCCACAAGAGGCTACCTGTGGGGGTTCCTCCGGTCGCGCCCGCCACCACCACCGTGTCGAAGCGCGCCATGGTGGGCAGACGGGGAGCCTGGCGAGGCGAAGGTTCGGCTGCCAGACTGAGCACCAGCTCCAGAAAATTCGAGGGCGGAGGTCCGGCCGGAGGAGGCGTGGTCTTGGGAATTCCGAACAGCGGCGATTCGGCGACGCCCTCCGACTGCGGAAGCATCACACTCAGAATCGTGCTGCCTGGCGCGGCTGCAAAGGGATCGGCCGGCGCAGCGGCAGGTCCGGCGGCGACATTGGCCGTGACTGCGCCAAACAACTGGCGCCTTCCCACGCGGGGCGTGATCACGATGTCCATTGTCAGCACCGCCGGACTCGGTGGAGGCTGTCCGGTCGCGAGCCGGAATGGATTCCGCAGGAACACCTGAACCGTGCCACCCGTCGAAATGGACGCGCCTCCATCGCCTCGCAAGAACGAAGGCTCCTCAGCGATGGCAGCGATTTCGACGAACTGCTGCGGATAGATGCGGACGTGCGCGCCGTTCGGCGCAATGCCTGCCGCGATGGTGACGACGACGTCATTCGCCGCGGTGAAAGCGGCGGTGACGGAACCGGCAGGCAGCGCGGGCGGTGCAGCGAATCCCAGATTCGTGTTGGGTGTGGGAAACGCGGGCCAATGGCCGTTCGGCCCGCGCTGCAGCGGCGTCTCAAGTGTCGCGTCGATGAACGACGACACCGCCAGCACCATTGCCTGCGACGGCAGATTGAGCACCGCGTTCGCCTCCGCAAGCGTGTCCGGCCCATCGGCAAGATAATCGATCGTTACGCGGTCGCGAACCTGCGGCAGAAGATCGGCGGGAATGCGCTGATCGTCCGCGGGAACACCCAGCACAGCGGCGCTGGTTCGGTTGCCGA
>JAEHDI010000630.1 GCA_016880505.1 Bryobacterales bacterium
AACAGGGTTTCATCCAACCCGAGGAATTCTGGCTGAAGCACAGCCTGAGTACGCTGATCCACGACACCTTTCAGCGCAGCACTCTGGCGCAGCTGGACCTTCTTGACGACAAGGAGTTCTTGCGATGCTATGAGTTGTTTCGTAGCGGCAAACGGCCCATCTGGTATACCGACATTTCCCGCGTCCTGATAGCCGAAGTTTGGGCCCGCAGATTCCTCTGCTAGTCCAAAAAACAGTTCTGGGCGCGAAAACGCCTGGCGCACACCGAATCAAGCCATCGCCCCCGACGAGGATACTCCAACATGCAGACCCTTGAGGAACGCAAGCTTCTCGAAGCGGAATTCCACGACAAGTTGCGGGACCCGAACCTGGTGAACGATCCCGAGTTGCACGCCAAGCTCACCTCCAACAAGAAGTGGTACCACATTGCCCGGCAAAGCAAGCAATTCGCGGAAAACTATCTGCGCCAGCACAGCCCCAAGGCGCGCGCGCTCGATTTTGCCTGTGGGGACGGCTACTACTCTTTGCTCATGGCTGAATTCGGGGCCGACGTCGATGGGATCGATATCTCCGACATTTCCGTGCGCCATGCCGCCTCGGCCGCCTCCACCAGGGGATTGCCAGCACGTTTTCAGGTCATGGATTGCGAAAACATGACGTTCGCCGACAACACCTTTGACCTCATCAATGTCAACGGCGTTCTTCACCACCTGGACCTGAACCGGGCGTATCCCGAGCTCGCCAGGGTGTTAAAACCCACGGGCTCGATAATCTGCGTGGAGGCCCTGAAGCACAACCCGGTTTTTCAAAGCTATCGCAGACTGACGCCGCAGTTGCGGACCGCGTTCGAGACCGAGCATATCCTTCGCCGCAAAGATGTCCTGATGGCGCGGCGGTATTTCAGCCGGATTGACTGGAAGTTCTTCCATCTCGCGAGTCTTGCGGCCGTCCCATTCAGGAAGTCGCCGCTCTTCGAGCCGCTTCTGTCGGTGCTGGAGACACTGGATTCTACTCTGCTCCGTGTTCCGATGCTCCGATGGTGGGCTTGGCAGGTTGGGTTCATACTCTCCCAACCGGAGAAAGGCCAGCCACCGGCATGAACCTCTGGATCTTCAACCACTACGCCGACTCCCCGGACCGGCAGGCCACCCGCAGTTACGACCTGGGCCGGAAGCTGGTGGAGCGCGGCCATCGGGTCACCATCTTTGCCGCCGGATTCAGTCATTACAGCTTCCAGGAAGAGCGCATCCGGCCAGGAGAAAGCTGGCGGGAAGAAGACTGCCATGGCGTCCGTTTTATTTGGCTGCGCACTTTCCCCTACAAAGGCAATGGCTGGCGGCGGGTCCTCAACATGCTGAGCTACGCCTGGCGGGCGTTCTGGCTCGGCCGGAAACTGCCCGGCAAGCCCGACGCCGTGATTGGCGTCTCGGTGCATCCTTTGGCGGCATTGAGCGGATGGTGCGTCTCCGTCGCGCGGCAGAGCCGGTTCTTTGTTGAGCTCACCGACCTGTGGCCCGAAGTCCTGATCGACTTCGGCATGCTGTCGCGCCACAACCCGCTCACCTGGCTGCTGCGGGCGCTGGAAAAGTTCCTCTATCGCCGGGCGCAGCGCATCATCATGATTTGGCCGCGGACCGAGGCTT
>JAEHDI010000631.1 GCA_016880505.1 Bryobacterales bacterium
AGGTCGGGCAGTCCGCGGGTCGTATCGGCGAGGGTATGGAGGCAGCTACGGAAGCAGGCCATGAGGAGGCCGGCGGGGATCCCTTTGCCGGCGACGTCGGCTACAACGAACAGGACAGCAGGGCTAGCCCCGGACGCGGGCAAGGAGAGGACATCGTAGTAATCACCGGCAACGGTGTTGGCAGGGCGGGTAGCGAAGGCAATGTCGAGGCCGGGGAGGTGGGGCGGGCTGCGTGGAACGAGCCAGTCCTGGATTCCGCGAGCCACCTCAAGGTCCCGTTTCAGGGCAACGCGGTCGGCGACTTCCAGGGCCAACAGGGTCAGCAAGCAGAGCGCGGCAAGAAAGAGTCTGCCGCTGGGGTCGTCACTGGGCGGACTGCCGAAGGAGGTGCGGAAACTGAGGAGCAGCAGCAGGGCAAGGAGAAGGACCACCCGACGTGCCGGGGTGAGACGGAAAAACATGGCCCGCGCGAACGCCCACACACGACGCCAGCCGCGCCTTTCGCGGGCGACGGAAGAAAGCTCGGCAACTGACGAATCGAAGCTGGAGCGGGCTTCTCGTCTGAAATTGAGCCACAGGTCGCCGAGGGAATGACCCTCGGTGACGTTGTGCCAGAAACTGGCTCGCCGACTCATCGCAACACCTCGCTGAGCCGGGGCCGGAGAGAAGCGTCGAACTCTGCTGCTGGTCCGTTGAGGCCTCCGGCTTCGGCCTCCCCGAGTGTAGAGCGGGGGGCGGCGCAGCGTCAATGCAGGCATCTCAAGTGGCGTGACTCCCGCATCGCAGCTCCTCTGTCCGGATAGATCCTTCAGGTCCGCGCGCGGAGGACGTGCAGTGCCAGTTTGCCAAGCAGACGGCGGTTGCGGCCGTCGAGGAAGGCCCAGGTCAGCGCTTTGAGGACCAGCGGCGGTTGATAGGCCGGGTTGTGCGCCGTACGGCGCGCGATCATATCGGCGAGCGTGCCGCGTGGGTCTTCGCGGAAGGCGTCGAGCATCTCGGTCTGGTGCACGCAGGAAATGGTGCAGAAGGGAGCGCACGGCTTCGGGCGCGCGGCCTCGCGTTTCAAGTGATCGTGGGTGTACTGCTCAAGTGGGATCCCCGGATGGCCGCGCTGCTGTGAGCAGTAGTGGACCAGGCCGTCCTCGCAAATGTAAAGGAATCGGCCGCCGGCGCGGCAGTGCCAGTCGTTGGGCAGCCCGCGCGCTATGTTGCGCTGGAATCGGTCGTACTGCGCGAACGAGAACAACGACTGCTCGAACGCGAGGATACGCTCGTAGATGGAGACGTGTTCGGGGGCGAGCGGCCGCAGATGCCCGCTACCGTCGTGCAGGATGCCGACCGTGCTGGTCAGACCGAGCGCCCGTGCTCGCTCGGCGATCGTGAGCGCGTCGGTGGGGTTGCGGACGGGACTGCCGAGGACGGAATTGACTGTCACGGCGAAATCGGCGTCCGCGGCCAGTAATTCGAGCTTGCGGTCGAGGACCTTCAGGCTTTTCTTCGAAGTCTCGTCCGGCA
Organism: Bryobacterales bacterium; assembly: GCA_016880505.1. Lineage (GTDB taxonomy): Bacteria > Acidobacteriota > Terriglobia > Bryobacterales > Bryobacteraceae > JAEHDI01. Next base: position 1,516 of record JAEHDI010000631.1, read on the forward strand.
CGACGTTGTCGATGCTGATTTGGAGGTAATCGAGACCAGCCCGGTTCAGCCTCCGGATGCGCTCGGTCGTGAGGAGATAGCCATTGATGATGAGCGTCGCGATTGCCCCGCGGCGGCGAATGTGGCGGATGATCTCGTCCAGCTCGGGGTGGAGCATCGGTTCGCCGCCGCTGATGGTGATGATAGTGGTCCCCAGCGCGGCGAGCAGATCGATGCGGCGCAGCATCTCCGGGAGCGGCACGGGCTGCGAGATGGCGTCGAATTCGTTGCAGTACGTGCAGGCCAGGTTACAGCGGCGGATCGGCACGACTTGGGCGACGATCGGATGGTCTGGCGAATGCATGGCGCGGGCGAACATCCGCGCCTCGCGTAGCCGCCTGCCGGCCGCGCACACGCCGCGCCGAAGCGTGGATCGAAATGACCTCCCAGCCGCACGCCCCATTACCCACATTGTATCGAGCGAGGCCGGATGGCGGCGAGCGAAAGCGCGTCATCCTGAAGCCCGTCGCCCGGAGGCTGGAATGGTGCGAGGCGCCGGCATCACGTCGTATGGTCGGCGATCCAGGAAGTTGATGCCAGCACCGCCAACGCGCCCGAGGCACCCTAGCCTCGCCGCAACCGAAAGTGGAGATTTCCCTTTGACCACCTTAAGTTCTTTGAAAACTGCTGTCCGGCCTGATCCAAGTCGTCTTTTACTAATTTTTGACAATCTGTTGTCGGTCCCCACAGTCGCCGCAGCATCAGAGTAGTATGTTCAGATCACTACGTTGGAAACCCGGCCTCATCACATTAGCCGTCGGCTCGTGTGTCGCGCTCGCGCTGGCAAATGTAAACTTACGTGGTCCGGATCGTCCGCCCTCGGTCCAGAAAGCTCTGCTGGCGGGATCAACGGTACCTTCGCAGATTCGTGCAATCTTGCAGCGTGCCTGTCAGGACTGTCATTCCGACAATACAGTGTGGCCTTGGTATGCCGCTGTTCCCCCAGTCTCCTGGCAAGTTCATAGTGACGTTACACGCGCCCGCGCATTCATGAATTTGTCAAAGTGGAGCGAATACACTGAGGCTCAACGTCGCGGCTTTATGCTGGCCATCCTGGGAGCGACGCAGGCGCGGATCATGCCTCCCCCCAAGTATGTTTGGATACACGGCAACAGCAAGCTTTCGGACGCCGACTTAAAGCTAATACAAGAGTGGGCGCTCGCAAGACCCAAAGTGAGCTCCCAAGACCCTGAGGTTTCGGCGACCGACATTCGAGATGACATCGGCGATTAGCGATAATCATCCAGGAATGAACGGCGCAAGCGGCACGGCTGCCACCATGTCTCCAACCGGGCATCCACCTTCGCTCAGAAGGTCGCTCATCAGGTACTGTTTGATGGGGCTGGTGCTGGTGTCTGTTCTGAGGCTGGTTTCGGGCCGAGCGGACTGGTCACGCGCCTGGCTCTATGTCGGACTCACTTTGGGTATTCAGGTCGTTGTCGGTGTCGTCCTCCACCGAGTAAACCCAGACTTGCTGGCGGAGCGGTCCCGGCTTCGGAAGGGCACTAAGCCTTGGGACAAGGTCCTTGCACCGGTAGTGGCCATTGTCGGGCCTCTGGCAATCTGGTGCGTGGCCGCCTGGGACGTGCGCGTCCATTGGCCGCCGGCCGTATCCATCTGGTGGAGTGCCGCGGCATTCGCTGTGTGC
>JAEHDI010000632.1 GCA_016880505.1 Bryobacterales bacterium
AGGTCCCGCCTGTGGGCCTTTGATTCACAAAAGTGTTGTTCACCACGTAGAGGTCCGTGCCCGGATTCAACGGGCTGATCCCTTCCTCCAGATACGTCAGTAGCGTGCTGTTCTCGGTGTTGGGACCCTGCTGAATGAGGTTGCCGATGACGTAGGTGGTCCCCCCGTTCGGCACGTCGATTTCATAACTTCCCGTGCCGCTTTCGCCGGTGATGCGGTTGTAGAGGATATAGTTCACCGCCGCCCGTGTCTTCACGAGGTGGCCCGTCACGCTGTTGTGGGAATAGTTGTACCGAAAAATCAGGGAAGCCACATGACCGATGTACACGTTGTGAGACTGGCCGTCCCGATAGCCGTTGTGGTCGAATTCCGTGTATTCGATCAGGATGTTGCTACCGTCGATGTTGCTTTCCAGAATTCCCTCTTCATTGTCGTGGAAGTAGCAGTTGCGAACGGTCAGATTCACGCCAGAAGCGCGAATGCCGGCGCCATTCTTGTCAGGCACTTTGGCGCCGAAAAACTCGATATTCTCGATCACCGTGTCTCTGCCGTAAGGGACCCAAATCCCTTTCCCCTGGGCATTCTTGTTTTTCGCGTCAAGGCGTGCCAGCCCGTTGACTCCCCGGATCGTCAGGTTGTCGGTATTCCACGCGCAGACATCGCCCAGATAGAGCCCGGCGTCAATTTCGATGATGTCGCCCGGCGCCGCCACCGCGATGGCCGCACAAGGCGCCTGGAACGGCTTGGCCGGCCCAACCTGGAGTGTCGCGGCGACCGCCATCCCACCGACGCACCACAGGGCGGCAGTCAAAAGCAAAAGTCTTTTTTCGCACATGCCTCACCTCCGATAGCCGGCTGCTCGGACAGAACCCAGCCTTCTGCTAATGTGCGCTCCCTTGCGGGAGAAGTCAACGGTCGCTCCTACTGGCTCTTAGCAGTGCCAGTCAGCGTTTCCAGGCCCCTTCGCGAGCCGCCCCTTCCTCCGCACGAGGACACCGCCCCTGTCACTTCCGGGGTCCAATACGTGTTCGGGAGATCCTGAGTACTACTTCGCCCGTTTCAGCGTGAATTCCCGCGCAGGGCCGCGGCTTCCCTCACGCTTCATCTGGATCTCGTCTCCGGCGATCTTGCCCGTGTGGTTCCAGGTCATGGAGTTCCCGCCGAACTCGGCCTTCACGATGAAGGACAGCGTATCACCACTGATCTTGCCGTCGGAGATCGGGAGATCCTGACCGCGAAAGCCCGTCATGCTGCCGGTCAGAGTCTCTCCGTCCGCCTTGAATGTGTAGGTCACCTCGCGCGTCTGACCGTCGCGGCCCGGAACCTGCCCGGTCCACTTTCCGGTCACGTCGGCGGCAAGAGAGATGCCCGCCATGACCGCAACGAGCGTGAAAACAACAAGAATCCTGCTGGATGTCATGCACATAAGGCGCATCGCGGCCTCCCGACGTTACCGCGATCCGCAGTTTGGCTACACGCTCAGTTCATTCAGGTAGTCGTGGCTGATACGGATACTCTCAATGGGCGGCCGGTCACATTCGTCCTGCTCGACGTAGTAAAACCGAATGCCGCCTTTGGGCGCCGCCTGGAAGATCCGCTTCCAGTCGATGATTCCCTTGCCAACCTCGGCGTACGGTTTACCTTTAACCGAGTCCGTGCTCGGCGGAAATCCCGGTTTTAGGTCCTTGATATGCAGTAGCGGGAACCGGCCCGGGTATTTCTCCATGTAGGCGACCGGATCCTTGCCCGCAAAGGTGGTCCAGAAACAGTCGAGCTCCATGAAGACGAGCTTGGGGTCGGTCAGCCGCAGGAACTCGTCGTAAGCGACCTTGCCGTCGAGTACAACGTACTCGAAATGGTGGTTGTGATAGGCGGCCGCCACCCCGGCTTTGCGGCACTGTTCGCCGAGCTCATTGAACCGCTCCGCGGCCCGCTTCCAGCCGTCGAGACTCTTGCGCCACTCCGAGGGCGCCGATGTGATCATGTACTTTATGCCGAACATCTTGGCGTGCTCGATGCTCTTGGCCCACTCAGAACTGTCCTTCGGGTAGCCATAGTGCGCGGAGGAGGTCGTCATGCCGAGTGATTTCAATAACTTACGAAGTCCATCGTTCTCTTGTCCATAGAACGGGTTGCCGATTTCGAGTTCCTGGTAACCGATCGCGGCGATCTTCCGCAATGTGCCCTCGCAGTCCTGCGCCAATTCTCTTCGGACGGTGTAGGGCTGTAAGCCGATGGGCAGACCGAGAGGCTTTGCCGAAGCGCCGCTCCGCCAGGACGTGGTGGCGAGTAGCCCCGAGAGTCCCAGCATCCCCCTTCTGGTTATAGGCGTCATCAACTTAACTCTCCTTTCGAAACAGACCAGTATATCCGCATTGAAGGGCATGAGCTCTCGCACGGTACAATTCTTCGCCGGGTTCTTTTCCGGCCCTTGACGAGCGCCCGGCGCGCGTCCATAATCTGGGTAGCCGGTGCTCATACCACAAATTCACACACCTCAGTTCAGGTGCTGACCGGCTTGTCCGTGTTTCTCGGACCACCCGCAAGGAACCGGCCCGAATCGTCCGTAAGGGCCGGACTGCGAGGCATGGGAGCGCAGAACGCATGGAGGAGATCTTCGCAGTTGTTAGGTCCAGTATTGCGTCCATCGGGGCCTACCGAAGCTGGATAATCGCTCTTATCTGGCTGCTGATCTTTCTGATCGCGGCGCTGATTTCCCTGATGGTGATGCGTCGTCGCAGCCTCGCGCCCAAGGCGCCGGTAGCGGCCAGGATCGACGATGGATTGGATCCGGTGGAAGCGAAACGCCAAGCCTTGCGGGCACGGCACCAGGTGAGACCGTTGAGACAACTGGAGGATGGGTTCGGCTTTGGCAAGCTCCCGGACGGAGCGTACGGCTTCACCATGCTGCCGGCCAGCCGCGATTCACCGGTTCTTCGCACGAAACAACCGGGGCTGTTCGAGATTCACAAGACTCCGGAAGGTTCGATGCTGATCGTGGGTTTCACATCCTCGGCAACGGCAGCCGCTATGGCGACACAGCGTGTCCGGGCGCCGTTGTTCGCGGAACCCGTGACCGAGGCGCCAATACTTGTGAGTATTCCGGTGTCCAGCGTCCTGCGCTTCGTCTCGCGGGACCGGAACGCAGTCGAGGTGGAAGTGGAGCCCGCGGACAGCGAAAGGCCGCTGTACGGCAAACCACCGGGAACGGCAGCGTCGGACGCGGCTGCCAAGGCCCGCTCCGCATAAATCGCATCCGCCCGTTCACTGCAGCAGGCTCGTTGTGGGATCTCCCTCGACCACCCGTCCGTCACGCTCCCGAACGCGGGTCCGAACAATTTCGAAGGCGACCGCCGGCCCCGCCGGATCGGTGTCTCCGACCCGCACCACTCTGGCGATGCACTCGAGCAGCCGCGGGGTGAAGTAGGGGCTTTGCGGCAGGTCGACCAGGACGCATACGGTCTCTCCGATGCGAAATGCCGGCACTGCGGCAATGTCCTTGAAGACGACGCGGACGCCGGTTCGGCTGATGTCGGTCGTCGCTCCCGGGATCTCCGCAAAGCGCTCGTCCGGCGAGGTCACACGGCAGGCCAAGCGAAGCAGGTAACGCTTTCCGCGCCTCCTTTCCACGGCTGTTGAACAGAACACACCCAAGAATAAAGCCACCCGATTCCGACATGCTCCCTATCTTTCGGCTAAGTCTTTTAGTCCTTTGGATATCGTCCCGTACTAACCGTTCTCGCGACGGGAAACAAGACGCTTCGCTTTTTGGCGCCAGGGGTCTCCGGGATCAAGATCATCCGTGTTGCGACTTCAGTGAGCGATCGCGGTTAACGACGTTTCTCCGTGACGTTTCCATTGGCCGTCCGTAGATACAAATGTAAAGGAGATGTGTAATGCTTGGCTCTGCCTCGCCGTCCGGTGGCGCAATGCAAACGCAAGCCGCAAGAAGCGGCCAAGTCCTTGAACACAAGAAGCTTACACGGAAAGAGGCACAACTGCTCGGCATCCTGAGGCAGAACGAGGGACGCTGCTTGTCGCGGGGCTACCTGCTGGAGACCATCTGGGGATACCGTGGCGGCACCCGCACGCGAACGCTCGACGTTCACATCCAGCGTCTGCGGCGAAAACTGGGGCCGGACGGAGCTTCGCACATTTTGACCGTTTTCCGAAACGGGTATTCCTGGCGCCGGGACGATGAGCCCCCGGGCCTCTAACAAAGCAAAGCAAAGCAAGGACGTTCTCAGCAGCACTTCGGCTTCGAATATTTCATCCGCAGCCGTGTCTCGGAGAAACGGCGCCATTCCTCGCCGGAATGCTCCCGGCCGTGTGCTGCAAGGTAGCGCTCGTATGCACTCTCGTCACTCAGCTCCCTGAGGAGCCCGGCGACGATTCTGGCGAACGTGCGCAGCCGTTTCATATCTCCTCCGGACGCAGACGTGAAACTACAAACGGCGACTCCGTTATCCTCGCTTCTCGTGTGCCTCGCAGTATCCCCACCCATAAACGAACCGAATCGATGAGAATCAAGCTCACCAGCACCAGGAAGATTCCGCAGACCACCGCATCGAGACGCGCGTTGAGGATAAGAGTCTTCGTCTCTGCCACCCTTGCGGCGGCCACAGCCCCGGCGTCGAGCGCTGCCTGAAGCTGGGCCGCCTGCGCCAGAAACCCGACGCGCGGCAGCGGGGAAAAGATCTTCTGCCACCCGGCGGTGAACGTCACCACCACCAGCCAGGCCAGGGGAACACAGGTGATCCAAATGTATCGCGCGCGATGCATCTTCAGGAGGACGGTGGTCGCCACGCAAAGCGCGACCGCGGCCAGCAACTGGTTCGAGATGCCAAACAGTGGCCACAAAGAGTTAATGCCACCGAGCGGATCACGAACACCTTGCACCAGGAAGTAGCCCCACGCGAGCACCACCATGGCGCTCGTCCCAATCACACCCGGCATCCAGCTCGTACGGCCCAGCGGCTTGTAGATGTGCCCGAGCAGGTCCTGCAACATGAATCGGCCCACCCGCGTTCCAGCGTCAATGATCGTCAGGATGAAGAGCGCCTCGAACATGATGGCGAAGTGATACCAGAAGCCGAGGATCGCCTTGCCACCCGCGCCCGTCGCGAAAATGTGCGCCATCCCGAGGGCCAGAGACGGCGCACCACCGGTCCGGTGGAACAGCGTCCGCTCGCCGACATCGCGCGCGAGGACCTCCATTTCCGCAGCCGTGACCGGGAAGCCCCACGCCGTAATCGTTGCGGTGGCGGCCTCCGGTGTTGCCCCGACAATCCCCGCCGGAGAGTTCACCGCGAAGAAGACGCCGGGCTGCAGAACGCAGGCCGCGATCATCGCCATGATCGCGACGAAGCCTTCGAGCAGCATCGAACCATACCCTACCGGCCACGCGTGCGACTCCTTGGCGATCATCTTCGGTGTCGTACCCGAAGAGATCAGCGAATGAAAGCCGGAGATCGCACCGCACGCGACGGTGATGAAACAGAAGGGAAAGATCTTGCCGGCGAAGATCGGCCCGTCGCCGTCCACAAAGCGGGTAAACGCCGGCAGTTCGAGTTCGGGCCGCACAAAAAGAATGCCGACACCGAGCATCAGCACCACGCCCAATTTCACGAACGTACTCAGGTAGTCGCGTGGCGCAAGCAACAGCCAAACCGGCAGCGCACTCGCAAGGAACCCATAGATGATGATCGCCGCCGCCAGCGCCATGCCGCCCATCGTGAACCACGGGGCGATCGTCGAAGAATGCGCGACCCACTGCCCGGCGAAAATACTCGCAACGACCAGCGCGAAGCCGATCGCGGAGATCTCCAGAACCTTGCCCGGACGCCAATAACGAAGGTACAACCCCATGAAAACGGCGATCGGCATCGTCGCCGCAATCGTAAACGTCCCCCACGGGCTGCCTTTGAGTGCGTTCACCACCACCAGCGCCACCACGGCCAGCAGGATGATCATGATGAGCAGCACGGTCAGCAGCGCGGTGATTCCTCCCACCTTGCCGATCTCCTCGCGAGCCATCTGCCCGAGCGACTTGCCGTCCCGGCGCATCGAGCAGAACAGGATCACGAAGTCCTGCACAGCCCCGCCGAGCACCGCACCGAGAATGATCCACAGCGTCCCAGGAAGGTAACCGAACTGGGCGGCCAGGGTCGGGCCAACCAGCGGTCCCGGCCCGGCGATTGCGGCGAAGTGGTGTCCGAAGAGGATCCATTTGTTGGTTGGCTCGAAGTCGTGTCCATTCCGCAGCCGCTCGGCCGGGGTTGCCCGTTCGTCGTTGAGGGCCATCACCTTGGCGGCGATGAACTTTGCATAGAAACGGTAACCGATCAGGAAAGTGCAGCCAGCGGCAAGCACAAGCCACATGCTGTTTACGGGCTCGCCGCGCGCGAGCGCGATCGCCCCCAGAAAAAATGCCGCTACGATGGCGATGACTCCCCAACCGACGTATCCTGCAGCCTTCATTAGTCAGCCCTTTGGTTTTGCGCTTCGTCCCCAGCAGTCACCGGTCCTACCACTTCGCGAGTTTCTTCAGCATGGCCATCGTGTCGTTTCCGCTTGGAAGGCGGACTGAATCCACGGGTCTCCATTCCGCGTCCAGCGCGCCGACGTAGTGAGCGTGTTCGCGATCCGTCCCCATGAGAATCAGCGTGTAGGGCCGAGCCGGAAACCGTAGCAGCCGGTATTGCAGCTCGCCCGTTTCTGATCGCCACCGGTCCTCACTGGGAGTACCGAGCTTGCGGACGATCGAATGGTAATCGTCATCCGCCGTTAGTCCGAGATCGAACTGCTCGATTGCACGGAAACTGATCGATCGCTGCGAGAGGACGACAACGAGTACACAGACGAGCACGCCGGCGAGCAGCATGGCGCCCACGAGGCGGCTGATGCGCGATTCGGAGGGCTCGAGCCTGATGCCGACCACTGACGCCGGTTCCTCCGGAATCTTGGCCGGCTGCCGCGACACTCCCTCGTTCACCGCGCGGGGCATCTCAATCACGCGCCGTTCGTGCGGCCACACCGTCCCGCCCTTGTATTCCAACTCCTTGGTGAGGCCAACGATCATCACCGGCTCGTCCACACGCGAGACTTCGCCGATGTAGCGCCTGGGTATCCATACCTCCTGATCCGTCTTGCGGTTGACCACCAGAATCTCCGACCACGTGCCGCGGCGCAGCAGCCACTCGTTGTGTTCGATATTCAGGATCGGTGGGTAAAAGGAAAACGGCCTGTGGCTCAGATGATCGAACTCAGGCGGGATGGGAGGGACAGACATGCGCTCGGATTCCATCTTACCCCTGCGCCGTGTTCTGCCGGGACACCCACTTCCGGGTGAACAATCGCCTCGCCTCAGAGTGAAAAAAGGGAGTACAACTGTATGTGGAAAGGAATCCTACCTATGGCTATTCGTAAAGAGGATGCGCTCGAGTATCACTCGTCGCCCACGCCGGGAAAGATCGCAATCGTGCCGACCAAGCCCTGCCGCACCCAGCGGGACCTGAGCCTCGCCTACACACCCGGTGTGGCGACTCCCTGCCTCGAGATCGAGCGCGACCCCTCCCTGATCTACAAATACACGGGCAAGGGGAACCTGGTAGCCGTCGTCACCAACGGTACCGCCGTCCTTGGTCTAGGAAATATCGGCGCCGGAGCGGGCAAACCGGTTATGGAAGGCAAGGCGGTCCTCTTCAAACGTTTCGCAGACATTGACGTCTTTGACATCGAACTTGCCACCGAGGACCCGAAGGAGATTATCCGCGCGGTCCAGTTGCTGGAACCCACGTTCGGCGGCATAAACCTCGAAGACATCAAAGCGCCCGAGTGTTTTGAGATCGAGGAAGAACTCAAGCGCACAATGAAGATCCCGGTTTTCCACGACGACCAGCACGGAACCGCGATCATATCAGGCGCCGCCATGGTCAACGCCGTGGAGCTCACCGGCAAACGCCTCGAAGCAGTGAAGGTGGTCTTTAACGGCGCCGGCGCCAGCGGCATCTCCTGTGCCGAGCATTATGTTCGCCTGGGCGTGAAGCGCGAGAACATCATGATGTGCGACACCAAGGGCGTCGTCTTTAAGGGGCGAAAGGAGGGGATGAACAAGTACAAGGAGCGCTTTGCCCGGGAAACCGAGGCCAGGACGCTTGCCGACGCTCTCCGCGGCGCCGACGTCTTCATCGGTCTTTCAGGACCGGGCTGCGTGACGCAAGAGATGCTGAAGACCATGGCACCGAGCCCAATTGTGTTTGCGCTCGCCAATCCAGACCCAGAGATTCCATACGAGTTGGCTGTGGAAGCGCGTCCGGACGCTATTGTGTGTACCGGCCGGTCGGACCTGCCGAACCAGGTCAACAACGTTCTCGGTTTTCCGTTCATCTTCCGAGGGGCCCTGGACGTCCGCGCCACCGCGATCAACGACGACATGAAACTCGCCGCCACGCGGGCCCTCGCCGCTCTTGCAAAGGAAGATGTGCCCGATTCCGTGCGGCGCGCCTACGGCGTCGAGCGGATGGAGTTCGGCCGCGAGTACATCATCCCGAAACCCTTCGACCACAGGGTGCTCATTTGGGTGGCCTCCGCGGTGGCTAAAGCCGCCATGGACAGCGGCGTGGCCCAGGTGCCCGTGGATATCGACGAATACAAGGATCAGTTGGAGCGCCGCCTCGGGAAAGCGCAGGAATTGATGCGCTCCATGATCCATAAGGCGCAACGGAAGCCGCAGAGGGTTGTCTTCCCGGAAGGCGAAGAGAGCAAGATTCTCCGCGCCTGCCAGATCCTGCTCGACGAGCGAATCGCCGTGCCGATTCTGCTCGGCAACGAAGAGCGGATCCGCGCCAGGATCGAAGACCTGCACCTCCATTTGAACGGGATCCGGGTGGTCGACCCCCCGAACTCCCCGGCTCTGTCGCGATACGTTGAGGAACTCTATCATGGACGCCACCGCAAGGGCGTCACGCGCAGTGAGGCCGAGGAATTGATCCTGAATCGAAACATCTTCGGGTCGATGATGGTGCGGATGGGCGACGGGGACGCCCTGGTCAGTGGCCTGACACAACACTATCCCGACACCATCCGACCCGCTCTACAGGTTATTTCCGTCCGCAAGGGTCTTCGAAGAGTCGCTGGACTGTACATGCTGATCACATTGAAGGGTGACGTCTATTTCCTCGCCGACGCCACGGTCAACATCGAGCCGACCGACGAGGATCTCGCCGAAATCGCCATCCTCGCCGCCGAGACGGCGCGCCGTTTCAACGTCGAGCCTCGGGTGGCGATGCTCTCATTCTCCAACTTCGGCAGCACTCGCCATCCTCTCGCCCAGAAGGTGGAGCGTGCTGTGCAGCTTGTCAAGCAGCGAGTTCCCGCGCTGGTGGTCGACGGCGAGATGCAGGCCGACACGGCCGTGACCCCGGAGATCATCGATCAGACGTACCCGTTCAGCTCCTTGAAGGGCGGCGCCAACGTACTCGTGTTTCCGAACCTGGAATCCGGCAACATCGCCTACAAGCTGCTGATGCGAATCGGTGGTTGCGAGGCGATCGGCCCGATCCTGATGGGATTGTCCAGACCGGTCCACGTGCTCCAGCGAGGCTGTGAGGTGAGCGACATCGTCAATGTCGCGGCCATCGCCGCGGTAGATGCGCAGGAGATGGCGGCGAAGTGTTAGGCCAGTTCCGGCCCAGGCCGTCGCTCGAAAACGCGGTCTGGAAGCGTGACAAGGAGGGTCGTACCCTGACCCTCCTCGCTTCGGATGGTGATCTCGCCGCCCTGTTCGCGGATCATTTGCCGGGCGCTGAATAGCCCCCAGTTCCCCGCGGCTACGCGCCCTTCCACCACGCGAAATCCCGGGTCAAAAATCTGCTCCCGATCGCCTCCGCGGATGCCACACCCGTTGTCCTGAATCCGCACCTCGACGCGGCCCTCCCGCGCATGCGTCGAGACTTGGACTTTCCCGCGCTGCGGGGGCTGCTGGCGGCAGGCCTCCACCGCATTTCGCAGCAGGCTTAGAAAGACAACGTTCAGGTTTCGCGGCCGGCAAACCACCGGCGGCAAAGCGTCGAAGTAAAACTCGACATCGATATTCTCGGAAACGTCGAGTTGCGCCAGCGTGTCGCTCAACAGCTCGTTCAGGTCGATCGACTGAATCTCGGCCCGGTCCAGATCCGTGAACCGCTGGATTCGCGCAATCACCTGTTGGATCCGGCTGATTGACGCCTGAAGCGTCCCGTGGAGGTTCTCCCGGAGCGTAGCGAGATCGGCCTCACGGCCGCCTGATGCTGCCCCCTCGCGGGCCGACACCCGTGCCAGAGTATCGATCGTGCTCTTGATTGTTCCAAGCGGGGAGTTCAGCTCGTGGCTGAGCGCCGCCGCGAGCTTCTGAAGCGTGGTGACGTGTTCCGAGATCAGCGCCCGCCGCTGGAGATCCCATTGCTCACGCTCGATGCGCACACTCGCGATGTTGGCCATCACCGTGAGAAGACTCAGATCGTCGTCGTTGAACCTCCTCGCCGGGTTGGCGGTGTCGAGGTAGATCATCCCGCAGACGCGGTCGTCCGTCTGGAGCGGCACCGCCACCAGAGATCGGATGTGGCTCTGCGCGATCACCTCACTGGTCAGGAGCTGCTCGTCCTTCGCCACGTCCTCGACCAGCAGCGACACCCTGTCCCGGAGCACGCGGTCGCGCACAGTGGCGCTGATTCGGAAGTCGCCGCCGCTGGAAGCCTGGGCTGTCAACCGGTCCTTTTCGTCGAATGTCAGCAGCACACCTCGCTCGGCTTCCGCCGCTTCCATAGCCAGGTTGAGCGTCGCCTGAAGGAGTTCGGCAAGCGGCCGTGGGACGTTCAACTCCCGGACTCCGTCGATGAACCGCCACGCCTTCCGTGTCCCGCTACTGACGCGCCCGCGCCGCGAGGAGACGACGGATAGCGCCTCCGGGAGCGAGATGCTCTTCGTCCGCAGCACGGAATCCTCTCCTGGAGGAATCTCGAACGTGACTTCGCCGGTCAGCTCGCCGGTTCCCTTGAAGACGAATTTCAGACCGCCGGCGGAGATGCGGTCGCCGGCTCGCAGAGTTCTTTCGCCCTCAATCCGGCGGCCGTTCACGAAGGTGCCGTTCTTGCTGTCGAGGTCCTGGACCGCCCATCCATCCGTCCCCGGTTTGAACACGAGGTGGCGGCGAGATAGCAAACCGTCTTCCGGAAAAGCGAGGTAGTTTTCGGGAGAACGCCCCACCGACACGAGGTCGCCCTCCAGCGGCACGCTGCGCGCGTTCCCGTCAGCCGTCGTGAGCAGGAGTTCCGTCATGCATTTCCGGCAAGGTCTTTCCGGTCTGGTCACTCGATTCCCAGTATGTCAAGGATCGCCTGCACGTCGGCTGTCCGGACCCGGACTTCTTCTCGCATCTCCCCCGGCGTCCGGCGGTCATCAAAAGCTTGAAACAGAGCCATCTTCGCGATCGCATAGCGTTCGGTGGGGCTGAGAGCGCGGTTGTGCAGGTTCTGCCAATCTACCACGACGGGTTCGCTCACAAACACGGATACCGGAAACGAAGTCTTGCGGTCCGCGGTGACTTCAAATACGAATTCCTGTCCCTGTTCCCGCTCCCGGATCGCCGGCCGATTCCCCTGGTAGAAATACTGGTAAACAAAGCCGCTCTGCGCCGAGTAACTCTTCTGCCGCCTTACCGCCGGCGCTCCCGAGAGAGGCGTTTCGCGTCGATTCTTGAGCCACCCAAACATTCGGAAACCCGCCCCGTGCGTCTCCCGCTACGATGGGATTCTAACATGGGGGTCTGCTCGCCAGCGGACAGAATGCCGTTGTGGCACTGCGGGATGATGTGAGCAAAGTTGCCTGGGCTGCAGTCGTTCCTAAAGCTTGTCGGGCAGCGGCTCCGGCGTGGACAGTTTGCCTGCGAGGTCCTGGATCGTCTGGAGCGCGGACCGCAACTCGTCGCGATGGTCTTCGCGGTCTCGGGACGACTCATGGAGCGTGCGGATCGCGCCTGCCTGCGCATCGAGCCGTTCGTTGATCTGAGCGGCCTGCGCGGAGGCGAAATCCAATTTCTCCGTGAGGAGGTCCTGCTGTGCCCGGAGAGCTTGCTCGGACTGCTTCATGGCGGCCTCGAGGTTCAGGTAGACCTTCTCGTGCTCCCGCAGGCCGGCTTCGATGTTCGACACTCGCGTGGAAAGCTCTCGCTGGGAAGCCGTCATCGAATCGATCAACCCGCGGAACGCACCCATTTGTCCGCTGAGCACCTGCAAATGCTGCGACACCCGGTTCATTTCCGCAACGACCTCGGATACCGCCCCGTTTGAGGCCGAGGCGTGACGCCCCATCTCCTGAAACGTGGCGACGAACACGTCGACGAATTTCGGTGCAATCTCCTCTGCAAGTTTCCGCGAATCCACTGTTGTTGCCTCCGTCGGGGCCTCCACGTTCATCTTTCCCTGGAAAGAGAACGGTTCACTGTCGGGCAAGACCGATGTTTCCAAGGTCTCCGACGCTGCTTCGGATTGGGGGATCGATTCGGCTTCCCTGATGCTGGTTTCGGGTGGTGCAGCCTCTCCGGGGGGATCAGCCACGGTTGTTGCCACCTCCGCCGCCTTTGCTCCGGCCGAACCGTACGCAATCTCATGGAGGCGATCCATATAAACCCTACGGGTCTTCTGGGCTTCGTCCTCTTGCTTTGTGTCAAACAAACTGATCATGAGCGCCCTCTCTCCCGCTGACTGGTCGAGTCAGCGTCCAGGACGAGTGTAAGGCCGCTGTCACTTTCTGTCAATGTTTCCTTTAGCTTACAGGCAATACTAACTTTGGTTGATCGGCCGTCATGATTCCACGGCCGTGGGTCGCGTGCGGCTACAATCAAAGGGGACTAACGATGCGCCTCCCGCTCATCTTCTTCTCTGCCTTTCTCCTCGCCGCAGCGGCTTGCGGGCAGCAGCAGCCGCCAGCCCCAGGTCCACCGAACGGCGTACTCCAGAACACCGGGGCGCCCATCTCCGTTCCCCTCGAGTGCGGCGACGAAGAAATCCAGTCCGCCGGCCTGGCCTGTACCGCGGATTCGCCCTGCACGGTCTATTTGGAGCTCGCTGCCGTCGAGCCCGTCGGGGCCCAGCTATTTGTTACCGGCAACCTCCACACCGCTTCTTCGACGTTGAGTTCGGTGCTGCTGGCAAGCGATGACAGCGGCAAAACGTGGAGCGAACCTCATGAGCGAATCCACCTGGCTATTCTTGAACAGATCCAGTTCCTGGACTTCGAGACCGGTTGGGTGGGGGGTCAGCTTGTCCGTCCCTTGCCGCGCGATCCGTTCCTGCTGTTGACCAGCGACGGTGGGAAGACCTGGCGGCAGCAACCACTTTTCGAGGAATCTCGAATCGGCGCCATCGAAAAGTTCTGGTTCGAGTCGCGGACCGAAGGGTGGTTGTCATATCACGATCACCATTGTACACCAGGACGGGAATGCCACCATCCAACAGGTCGGAAATGTAGGGAACCACGGAAAGAGGCCGATCATTGTCCATGTATAAATAACGATGCTCTTGAAACGACAGG
>JAEHDI010000633.1 GCA_016880505.1 Bryobacterales bacterium
ACATGCTGGCGATGGGAGACTGTGACGTGATCGCACTGCACGATTGCGACATCGCGAACTACGACCGGCAGTTGCTGGCGCGGCTGTGCTATCCGGTGACGAATCCGAACCTCGGTTTCGAGTTCTGCAAAGGCTACTACGCGAGAGTGACCGACCGCATGCACGGACGCGTGACGCGCCTGTTCGTGACTCCGCTCGTGCGGGCGCTGGACGGCATGGCGCCCGGTGCGGATTTCCTCCACTTCCTGGACAGCTTCCGCTATCCGCTGGCCGGGGAATTCGCGATGGACGCAAACCTGGCGCGGGTGAACCGCATTCCCGGTGACTGGGGTCTCGAAGTGGGCGTGCTGGCGGAGGTTTACCGGAACTGCGCGACGGGGCGGATCTGCCAAGTGGACCTGACGGACAACTACGAGCACAAGCACCAAGCGCTCTCGGCCGACGACGCGAGCAGCGGGCTACGGCGGATGGCCGGCGACATCGCGAAGTCTCTTTTCCGCACGATGGCGGCCGAGGGGATCGTGTTCACTGCCGATCACTTTCGCAGCCTCGGTGTGCGATACGTGCGGATGGCGCAGGATACCATCGCACGCTATTACGCCGATGCAATGCTGAACGGCCTGAAGTTCGACCGGCACGGTGAGGAAATGGCGGTCGCGGCATTCGCCAAGAGCCTGAGCCAGGCGGCGGCGGAGTATATCGAGGACCCGCTCGGCCTGCCGTTGATCCCAAACTGGAACCGGGTGCTGGCGGCGATTCCAGAGTTCTTTGATCTTTTGCGAGACGCCGTCGACAAAGACATGAAACTGGCGGCGGCACGAGCAGCCTAAGACCGGAGAGATGTCCGAACACCCATTACCCCTCGACGCCCTCAGGGCGGCGGAAGCGATCAAGAAGGCGGACATTGTCGTTGGAATTCCGAGCTACAACAACGCCCGGACGATCGGACACGTGACTCGTGCCGCATGCGTTGGTTTGGCCAAGTACTTCCCCGATCTGACCGGGGTGATCGTCAATTCCGACGGCGGCTCGAAAGACGGTACCGCGCAGGCAGTCATCTCGGCGGGAATGGAGGACGCCAACCTGCTGCTGCTAGCCACTCCGCTCACCGGAGTGCACCGGCTGTCATTCCCGTATCACGGGATCCCAGGCAAGGGCAGTGCCTTCCGGCTGATTTTTCAGATGGCCCAGCGCCTGGAGGCCAAGGCCTGTGCCGTGGTCGATTCGGACCTCCGGTCCATCACTCCGGAGTGGTTCGACCTGCTGCTGCGTCCGGTGCTGTTCGCCGGGTATGACTTCGTAGCGCCTTACTACCACCGGCACAAGTACGATGGCACGATCACGAACAGCATTGTGTATCCGCTGACCCGCGCGCTTTACGGACATCGAGTCCGGCAGCCGATCGGCGGTGAGTTCGGCGTCTCCGCACGGCTGCTCTCGCGCTACCTCGCCCGGGAGGATTGGGAGACCGACGTCGGCCGGTACGGGATCGACATCTGGATGACGACGATCGCCCTCGCCGAAGGATTCCGCGTCTGCCAGAGTTTTCTTGGAGCGAAGTTGCATGACGCCAAAGACCCCGGCGCGGACTTGAGCGCGATGTTGCACCAGGTAGTGGGCAGCGTGTTCCTTTTGATGCAGGAGTACGAGGATGTGTGGCGCAATCGTACCGGGAGCGAACCAGCGGAGCTTTTCGGCTTTCGCTTCGACGTCGGACTGGATCCGATCGACGTGAACCTGGACCGCATGCTAACCGCCTTCCGCCACGGATGCGAAGAGCTCGGTGAAGTGTGGTCCATTGCGCTTCAACCGGACACGTTCAGCGCCGTTCGGAAACTGGCGGGGGACGCCTATCCCGGCGCCACCGGATTTCATATTGATGACGAACTTTGGACGCGGGTGGTTCTGGATTTCGCTTGCGCGCACCGCAAAGCGAGACTCGGCCGGGGCCACCTGCTGCGCTCGTTGACACCGCTGTATCTCGCGCGAGTAGCGTCCTTCGTGATCGAGACAAGGAGCCTGATCTCAGCGCAGGTCGAGCAGAAGATCGAAGAGCTGTGTCTGTGCTTCGAGCGGATGAAGCCTTACCTGATTTCCCGCTGGGACGCGGAGGCTCAGCCGGAGAAACCACCGTCGAGAGACAGTAGTGTCGTCGAACGGGCGAGCCAGGAGGTTGAACAATGATCGAAACCATGCAACAGGTTCTGGAGGGCGTGCTGGCGCGCTTGAAGTACCAGGCGACCACGTACCTGCCCTCCTTGCTTGCCGCGCTGATCATACTGCTCGGCGCATACATCACTGCCCTGCTGGCGCGGTGGTTGCTGAACCGCATTTTCAAGGGCATCGCCGTGGATCGCTTCCTGCGTCGGAGCGGCCTGGCCTTCATGCTCGACCGCTCGGGCAGGCTGCGGGCCACCCGGCTAGTCTCCGAGACGGCGTACTGGCTGATTCTGGTGGGCGGTTTTCTGACAGGGCTAAGCGTCTTCGATACTGACCTGACAACGCAGATCACACAGAGCTTTGTGTTTCTCCTGCCGAAACTGGTGGTCGCCG
>JAEHDI010000634.1 GCA_016880505.1 Bryobacterales bacterium
ATCCTCGACCCGCGGACGAATGAGCCGGCCGTTCGCCTCGCCATCGAAGGTCTTCAGCCCGACGGCTGGTACGATCTCGGCGAAATCACGCTGGAGCCGTGAGGGCCAGACGCAATGGGGGCCGGGCACGACCGGTCTACTTCGCGGAGGGTCGGGACACGAAGCATCCATGGGCACACCCGAATTTCCAGAGCGTAAGCCGTTGAACAGAGTCGTCGTCCCTCGCTGGTTGTCCTTTCTCTTATCGCTCGTCATCGTCTTGGTGCTGATTCCGATCGCACACGGTGTTGTGCCGTGGGCCATCTCATCGCTCATGCCCCGCTACGGATGGACTGACGGGCACCCGGGCCTCTGGAACCTGCTCGGGCTCACTCCGGTCGTGTTGGGCGGCGCAATGTTGATCTGGGTCATGGTCGTTGCCATCGCTGAAACCCCGGAACGAGTGGAACTGGCGCTTGAAGTAAATCATTCAATACCCATAGCGACCCCGTCATTCCTGATGATGCGCGGCCCATACGCGTTCACGCGCAATCCGATGTACGTTGCAGAGCTGGGACTCTGGCTCGGCTGGGCAATACTCTTCGGAAGCGTCGGTGTATTGTTCGGATTTGTACTCGGTTTCGTATTGGTGAATTTCCTCGTTCTGCCACGAGAGGAACGAGGTCTAGAACGGCGCTTTGGCGCGCTGTACCTTCAGTACAAAAACAAGGTGCCGCGTTGGTTGGGAAAGAGAAATCGCCAAAACGGACCGCCAAAACGGACCAGCCTGAACGCAGCGATTTTCTGGGGAGTTTAGGTTGGAGTTGCGGCGACAGGATGCTGTCATTTTGCTCGTGTTCTCTTCTGGTAGTCAATAATCCCACTCCTCGCTTCGAGATGATCGATCGCGCCAGGATCTGTCGAAGACCATGGTTCCGGTTTGTAATTGCGGTGACACGGCTCACGCTGAGGAGAGCGGGCTCAGTGCCGCTCATCGCATGGGTTGCTGCCGGGGCGCCGTGACACGGTGACAGTGAGTGGGAATGCCGCTACTTTCGGTGGTCACGGTAGAATGAAAGCGGTACCCTCTCACGACACTGGAGATCCATGCGAATGATGCGACTTCCGCGCGGCGCAGCGCTGCTGCTGCTGGTTTGCCCGCTGCTTGTCTCCGCCCAAAACCTTCAGGACCTGGAGAAGCGGGTCACTGAATTCACGCTCCCGAACGGGCTGCACTTCATCGTGCTCGAACGCCACGAAGCGCCGGTGGTGTCCTTCCACACCTACGTGAATGCCGGATCTGTCAACGACCCCGGCGGCCGGACCGGCCTCGCCCACATGTTCGAGCACATGGCCTTCAAGGGGACCGACACCATCGGCACGAAGAACTACGCCGAGGAACGCAAAGCGCTCGATGCCGTCGAGCAGGCCTATGACCGGCTCGAGGCTGAGCGCAACAAGGGCTTCCGCTCCGACCTGGAAGCGGTCAAGAAGCTTGAAGCCGAGCTGAAGGCCACCATCGAGAAGGCCAACTCCTTCGTCGAGCCGAACGTGTATCCGCAAATTATCGAAGAAAACGGCGGCGTCGGGCTGAACGCCGGTACCGGGTTGGACTCGACGAACTACTTCTACAACCTACCCGCCAACCGCATCGAGTTGTGGTTTCTGCTCGAATCCGAGCGGTTCCTCAGGCCGGTCTTCCGGGAGTTCTACAAGGAACGAGACGTGGTGCGCGAAGAGCGGCGCATGCGCATCGAATCCAGCCCGCAGGGCAGGCTGATGGAGATGATGCTCGCCACCGCCTTCGCCGCGCACCCATACCGGAACACTCCAGGCGGCTGGGCGAGCGACATCGAGAGCCTCCGTGTGGGCGACGCCCGCCGCTTCTATGAGACCTATTACGTTCCGGTTAACCTGACGATCGGCATCGCGGGCGACGTCGATCCGGCGCAGGCGCGCCGCCTGGCGGACAAGTACTTCTCACGACTCCCGGCGGCCCCGCCGCCGCCGCGAGTCAACACCGAGGAGCCCGCGCAGAGCGGCAGCAAGCGCACGACCGTCGAGTCCCCGGCGCAGCCGTTCCTCATGATCGGCTACAAACGGCCGGACCAGCTTAACGCAGACGACGTGGTCTTCGACGTCATTTCCTCCATCCTCTCGAGCGGCCGCACCGGAATGCTCTACAAAGAGCTGGTGCGGGACAAGAAGCTCGCGCTCGGAGCGATGGCGATCGCCACGTTCCCGGGAGGGAAGTACCCCGGACTGTTCCTGGTCTACAGCGTGCCCAACGCCGGCCGCACTGTCGAGGAGAACGAGGAGGCGATCTACGGGATTCTCGAGAAGCTGAAGAAGGAGAAGGTCGACGAAGCCACGCTCGCCCGCGTGAAGACGAAGATCCGGGCGTCGCTCATCCGGCAGCTCGACAGCAACTCCGGCATGGCTTCGCAGTTGACGCACTATTACGTGAATTACGGTAACTGGCGCAAGCTGTTTACCGGCATCGAGGAGATCAACAAAGTCACCGCGGACGACGTGCAGCGGGTCGCCCGCAAGTACTTTGTCGAGGACGACCGGACGGTGGCATTCACCGTGAAACCGAAGTCCGGGGAGGCAGGGAAATGAACAGACTGATCATCGCAACGCTCGCCGCCGCCACGGTCCTCGGCGCACAGACCGCGCCGGCCAAAGCTCCCGCGAAACAGGCGCCCCTGCCGTCCTATCGGACCCTGAAGTACCCGCCGCTCAAGGAGGTTCGCATCCCGGAGGTGGCGACGTACACGCTGGCCAACGGGATGAAGCTGTATCTCGTAGAGAACCACGAGCTGCCGATCATCAGCGGCTTCGCGCTCGTGCGGACAGGCAACCTCTTCGATCCGCCGGACAAAATCGGGCTCGCCGACGTGACCGGCACCGTGATGCGGACGGGCGGCACGAAGAGCAAAACCGGCGACGAACTGGACGAGCAGCTCGAGAACATCGCCGCGTCGGTCGAAAGCGACATCGGCGAGACCAGCGGCCGGGTTTCGTTCTCCGCGTTGAAGGAAAACACGGACGAAGTGCTGGCTGTGTTCAAGGACGTGCTGACCGAGCCGGAGTTCCGCCAGGACAAGCTCGATCTCGTCAAGACACAACTGCGCAGCGCCATCTCCCGCCGCAACGACAGCCCCGGCGGCATCGCGGCGCGGGAATTCTCCGAGGCCGTCTACGGCCGGGACAATTCCTACGGCTGGCGGATGGAGTACGAGCACGTCGACCGCATCCAGCGGGACGACCTGATCGCGTTTTACCGCCGTTACTTCTTCCCCGCGAACATCATGCTCTCCATCTATGGCGACTTCTCGGCGCCGGAGATGAAGGCGCGGATCGAGAAACTCTTCGCGGACTGGAACTACACGCAGCCGGTTGTTCCGCCGTTCCCGCCGGTGCGGCAGAAGGCAGTTCCGGGCGTCTTCCTGGCGTCGAAGGACGACGTCAACCAGACGTTTTTTTACGCCGGACATCTCGGCGGGTTATTGAACGACAGAAACTACCCCGCGCTCGAAGTGATGGCGGATATTCTGGGAGGCGGGTTCAAGAGCCGTCTGTTTAAACGCATCCGTACCGAGCTCGGCTACGCTTACAGCATCGGTGCGGATTGGGGCGCCAACTACAATCATCCCGGTGTATTCACGATCTCCGGCAGCACCAAATCCGCCTCGACCGCGGAGACGCTGAAGGTGGTTCGGGAGGAGATCGAGAAGATCCGCACTACGGAAGTGACCGACGCCGAGCTCGCGAGCGCAAAGGACACCGTGCTCAACAGCTTCGTTTTCAATTTCGACACGCCTGGCAAGACGCTCACGCGGCTGGTGACTTACGAGTACTTCGGATATCCGAAGGACTTCATCTTCCAGTACCAGAAGGGCGTCGCGGCCGTCACCAAGGCGGACGTTCTGCGAGTGGCGCGTGAGTATCTGAAGCCGGAGAATGTGACGATTGTGGCGGTCGGAAAGCCGGCCGAATTCGGAGAGCCGCTGACCGCTCTCGGGATGCCGGTGAAGGCCATCGACCTGACGATTCCGGAGGCGAAGCAGCCGGCCGCGAAGGTGGACGCGGCCTCGACGGAGCGCGGACGGCAGCTTCTCCAGCGCCTGCAGGCAGCCGCCGGCGGCGCCGAGAAGATCGCCGCGGTCAAAGACTTCACGGCCGTTTCGACGGCGGAAATCCAGGCCGGGCCGATGCCGATGAAGGCGTCGCGCACACTGCGCTGGCTGTCGCCGGGTCACCTCAGGCAGGAACAGGAGCTTCCGTTTGGCAAAATCACTGCGTACTTCGATGGAACGGCAGGCTGGCTGGCGACGCCGCAGGGCACAATGGACCTCCAAGGGCCGTTCCTGAAGCAGACGCGAGAAGAGGCGTTCCGTTTCCCGATGGGGCTGTGGCTGAGCGACCGGGTTCCCGGGCGGACGGTGAACGCCACCGCCGAGGATGTTATCGAGGTCTCCGACCAGCAGGGCAACTCGGTTCGTGTGCAGTTGGAACCGAAAACCGGACTGCCGCTCAAGCAGTTCTACCGGACGGTGACGATGCAGGGACCGCCGTCGGAGGTGGAGGAGAGTTACTCGGACTGGCGCGACGTGGACGGTTTGCGGCTGCCGTTCGCGATCACGCTGCAGCAGTCGGGGCGCAAGATCATGGACGTTTCGATCACGGACTACAAGCTGAACAGCGGTCTGAAAGCGGAGGAGCTGAGCCAGAAGCCATGAGAACCTTCCTGTTGATCCTCATCAGCGTTTCGCTGTTTGGCGCGGAAACGAAGCAGGAGCGGGGCAAACGCATCGTGGACGAGGCAGTCGCCGCGCTTGGCGGGGAAAAGTTTCTCGCGATGAAGGACCGCGTCGAGGCCGGCCGTGCGTACTCGTTCTATCGCGAGGAGCTTTCCGGTCTTTCGATCGCAAAGATCTACACGCAGTACGTGACGTCAGCGAACGCCGAGCCAGCCGA
>JAEHDI010000635.1 GCA_016880505.1 Bryobacterales bacterium
CTCAGAAGTGTGAGACGTTTGTTGCGGATCATATTTTCCCCAGTGAAAATTGAGAAACTCGGTGGCCTCGACTTTACCGAGATACCGCTCCAAAAGCTTCAGATCGGTCTTGGTCAGGTCCACCATAATCAGCCCGTCCAGCGCGTCGGCGAACTCCGGGTCCACAGTGAAGCCCAGCAGCTTCCCGCCCAGCTTAAGGTATTGCCGCAACAGGACGGGAACGCCGGGCTGAGCAGGCTCAATATCGGCCACCGCCGCGGAAAGGTCCTCGATGTCCAGTCCGGCGGTCGCGTAACCCTCTCCTCTCCACGCTTTTGCCGCGCGAGGACGGAACGGGTTTTTCGAGGAAACTAGAGCGGCCCACTCGCTGAACGCGGAATGGCACTCGAGGAAAGACACAATGAGCTGCCGGGACACCGACTGATACTGATTGCTGATGCTGACCGGACCGAACAGGACCTTGTACCGAGGATTCTCCGCGATGTACTTACCGATGCCTTTCCAAAGCAAGAGCAGCGGCACAAAGGCTCTCTGGTATTCAGGCCTGATGAAGGACCTGCCCAGTTCCAGTGCCGGACCCAGGCGGTCAAGGAACTCGTCTCCGTAGTCGAACAGAGTTGCCGTGTAAAGCCCGCCAATCCCCAGTCGACGCCGGATCGAATCCACCGGTCCCAACCGGTACGCTCCCACGACCTCATGCCTGTCCGCGTTCCAGACGAACAGGTGGAGGTAATGAGCGTCAAAGGCATCCAGGTCGGACGCCCTGCCGGTTCCTTCACCGGCGGCCCGAAACGCCACTTCTCGCAGGCGTCCGATCTCCGCCAGGACCACGGGAATCCTGTCAGCCGGGGCGAGATATACTTCAAATTCGCCGGACTTCAATAACGCGCCGAGCGCTCGGACTTCTCGCGTCAGGCCCTCCGCAGGCACGGCAGCGGCAATCGGCTCCTGTGTGTCGTGACGCCTCCGACTGCGCAACGACCAAGCTGTCCTGGCTTTGAATGGATTGCGGCAGGCCAGCAGGTGGGCGCGCCAACGCAGGTGCTGAGTTCTCTGAGCATCCGTGGGAATCGCAAGCAGTCTCTCGCCCAGAAGAGGATGGCCGATACGGACCTCGACGTCACGCCGGCGCTTGTTCAGGAGTTCGCGGACCAACAACGCCGTGCGCAATCGCGGGTGCACTATCCCAAGCGTCTGAAAGAGGAAGCTATTACTCCCGCTCACGTACGCCGGCACCACGCTAAAACCTCGCACACGGCGGCAAGCGATGGCGATGACTCGCGAGATCGCCGGATTCCATTCCGGGTCCGCGACGGAACGCTCCTTCCAGCGGAAGTGCGAGACTTCTCCCGCGGGGAACACGACGAGCAACCCACCGCCGCTCAGGAAATCGAGTGCCTGCTTGACCCCGCGCCCGTTCATTTGGGTAGATACCGCTCCACCAATCGGGTCCACCGGGATCAGCAGGTCGCGGATTTCAGGAATCACCGAAAGCATTTGATTCGCAAGGAACTTCACGTCAGTGCGCAACCGAAGCAGGATCGAAGCCAGAACGGCTCCGTCCAGGATGCCGTAGGGATGATTGGCCACAATCACTACCGGCCCTTGCCGCGGGATGCGGTCCAGGTCACGGTTCGAGACACGATACGTAACATGGAGATGGCTCAATAGCCGGTCTGTAAGCGGACGATCGTCTCGCTCGGCAATCAGATCGCGGTAGAGGTTCGCAGCCTGGCGCAGTCCGAGGATGCGCCCAAGCGCGCCATCAACGGGTTTGGGAATGGCAACGGGAAAGAGGTTTCGAAGGACCGCGTCAATCGTCGGCTCTGTCATTGGAATTCGTCCTCGACTTGAGAATACCCGCTTGGGTCCGTTGTTATTAGTGACGCCGAACGAAGGAGCTGGGTTCGGCCCACAGGATGTAAGTCTCGCCCGCTCGCGTGAGCCGGCCGCGAATGGTGATCGGCTCCGCGACGAAGTCGAGCACCTCGCGATTCAACTGGCGGCCATCGGCTCCGGCGAGCAAAAGGATCTTCGGCCTGCCCTCGGCGTCTTTCACGGAGAAGGCAGGAGGGATCCCGCCACTAATACATCGCACGGCGCAATCGCGATGCACTTTGCCATTGCCGGGGTTCATCACGCCTAAGTAGCACTTGCTGTCTACGATCTCGCCTGACAGCGTCACTTGGCCGAGGTCCGACGCCGTGGCCACGCGCTTGGAAGCCTCTTCTTCGGCGACTGGGGCGGCACCCGAAGCCAACTCGATCATTGTGTTTCCCTCACGGTAGATCAACGACCCCCTGATGCGGACCTTTCTGCCATCCAGCCCAGAGACGACGGAAGACGCCCCGTGCTTTCCGGGTGCCACGAGCAAGTAGCGCGAAAACGGCAAGGTTTCCTCCGCCGCTCCCGGCCTTCGAACCAGCAGGCTCGGATAGGGGTGCTCCTGAAGAACTCCCTCGAACTCGCGGAATTGCTGGAACTCAAACGCGCTCGCGGCGAAATGCTTTTGGCCGAGTACGAGCAGGACCGCGAGCACCACGGCGATCGCATTCAGGGCAATCACGATCCTGACTATGGTCCGTCTCAGGCGTTCCGGAGGCTTCGGTGCGTACCCGACATAGAACTCATCGTTGTTCATACCCCGACCCTCTCAGTCTGGCCGTCGATCCTGGCCGGCTCCAGGCGCGTTCCAGGGGCGTGCGGGCGCGGATGCACAAACACCTTGCCGCCGGCGACGCGCGTGCGGAAGGTGGGTACTTTTTCAGTGAACGGGGGTGGAGACGCGCCCGAATCGGGTAGATACTGATAGCCGTGCCACGGACAGGTCACGCAACCGTCGATAATCCGGCCTTCGCCGAGCGGACCGTTCTGGTGCTGGCACACGTTTGAAATCGCCGAGACCTTGCCGTCATAGCGAAACACGGCGACCCGTTCTCCGCTGAGCGAGACGATCGTTGCTCTCTTCTCCGGAATGCTCTCGACATCACACACGTAAACGAAGCCGTCTTCACTATTGGCTCGTGGCACAGCGGAATCCACACGGCGTTCGCGCACCGCGGCGGCAACGTGCAAACTCAGCACGGTTACCATCCCGGCACCGAGGATGGCAGCAAACACGGGATTCGTTTCCGATTGGAGAGCTCCCAGCGTGACGTGCGCAACGAGCAGAGCGTAGGCAAAATACACCAACATGTGCAACCGCTTCCAGATAGGAGCTGTCAGGTTGCGCAACCAGAAGTCGTGACTGGTTGCCGCCATAAGGAAAAGGATGAGCAAGGCGAGGAAGCCGAGTAACTGAAAAGGAAAGTCGGCGAGACTGCCAAAGCGCCGGTTGCTGGTGAGTAAGCTCACCAGCGGGTTTACGTTGCCGAGGCTGTGGAACTGGAAGATCGCGAAACCGCCGTGCGCGAGTCCCAGCAAGAATGTCGTCACGCCGAGATGTCTGCGGTTGTAAAGCAGTGGAAGGAATCGCCGATCGAGCCGGCATAGCGGGCCGATCGAAAGGACAACGTGCAGGAGCAGGAGCGCGGCCGTGCCAAAGGCGCGGATCAGTAACGTCTCTGCCGTCGCATTGGGGTGAACCAGCGTGCCCAAGCCGACAAATAGCGCGAGGTAAAGCAGCACCGAACCGGCCAGGATCGTGTCGTAAACGCGCTTCTGACGGTTCCATCCAACAGCTTGATAGTGGACGCTCATGGAAGGCCCCTCAAGCGCATGCTGCCGGCCAGGCTTTGGTGCGCCAGACTGTAGACCATCACGTATCCACGAGTCTGCCGAGCGGAACCGGGAAGCTGAATCCTCTGGGCACGCCGCCCGGCCAGTGTGCCGAGCAAATGGCTGTCAGGCGGCAGCGTGCCGCCAGACGGTGCGGTGGCCGACCAGTAGACCAGCAGATCGGGCGTCAACGGATCGGCGCCGGACTGGATTTCGAGCCAAATTCCGTCAGCACTCTCGCGAATCGTTGCCACCGTGCTCCCGAGACGGAACGGAGTCGCTGGTCGCCACTGGACTTGTGAACCCCCGTCCCCCTCCCATCTGACGGCCTGGTTGGCGGGAGCGGGCGATTTCCTTGCAGCCAGCCCAGCGACAAACAGGACTGGAAGTGCCGCTGCCAGTGTGAACATCACGCGCCTGTGTCCGGTCCGAAGCGGCTGGATCATCACGAGCCTCCCGTCAGTGCGGCCTTTCGGTGGGGGTTGCGTTCGACGGGCGGCTCGGACAGGCCGCGAATCCAGCGCCTCAAGAACAAGGGCCACAAAGCCGCGACTCCCGGAAGGATGAGCAATCGAAAGCCGACCCCGGCGCCCCGAGCCTGCCCGTCGATCCGTTGTACCCCTACGAGCAGGAACGGAATCGCGAACGCCACGCCTATGATCATGTACATGGCGAGCGCAACGACGAACGCTTCAGCAATGGCCATTGCTCCCTCCGTGGCGCTATAAGCTGCGGCCGTACACCGGGATCGCAGAGCCGCTCACGTGCGACGAGTCGTCCGACGCTAGCCACAGGATCGTGCTTGCAACCTTGGCCGGTGGAACCCACTTCGAAAAGTCAGCCTTGGGATCGCCCGCGCGGGTCGCCGCCGTGTCCATCGTCCCCGGCAGGACGACGTTCACCGTGATC
>JAEHDI010000636.1 GCA_016880505.1 Bryobacterales bacterium
ATCAACGAAGCAGCGCACCAAGCCATCCCGGATTGTCAATGCGAGGTCGTAAGTCTTGTGTGGCTGGGGAACTATTGCCTTATCCTCCGACAACAGTTGGAAGCCGGGATCCCGGCGCAGGCGTGTGTGAGTGCCGGTGAAGGTCCAGATATAGTTGGGGATCTTGTGGTACTCCGAATAACTTCCGGTAAAGTACAGCTTCAGCACGTCTCCGCCGCCGGGCGCTGTGGCCAGGAAGATGAGATTGATATTGTTGGCTTCGACGGGCTCCAGGATATGCGCCTGGAAGGTGATGAGGAGGTTACCCTCCATTTCCTCGGTGAACCAAGCCGTGGATTCCGAGCCGGTCGCATCGGTATGAAGTCTGCCGTTCTCCACCCAGACCCGCCCTCTGCCGTCGAAGCGCCAGCGGTTGGCGACGCCCTCGAAGTCTTCTTCATGCAATGGTTCGACCTGGAGACGCTCACCGCCAAGCGTCACTTCTTCGCCTGAGGCCGCCGGAATCAGGAAAAGGATGAGCAGCAGAGGTAGCGGCGTCCCGAGGGAGTCTCTCACGCTAAGATCTCGAGACCCAGTGTACTGCTATACGTGGCGTGTGAGGGGGACACAGTAGCACGCGAGAAGGTTCGACACCATCAGCCTCCGCCGCCCTTATGCAACCTGAACTCCCCCAATAGAACCGCCGGAATCGGCGCCGCGGAATCGGAGGGCAATGCACCAGGATCGCGTTGCGACCTCCTTGAAACTAGCGGTCGATGGTGGCGGTTTGCTTTGGCTCAAGACGGAGTCGGATGGCGTTTCCACCCGGTGTAGACGGAATCGGGTCGGTGGCGGGCGCCACGTAGAGGGAGTAGCTACCTGGAGGTACCGATGTGATCGCAAAAGAGCCGTCGGGTGCGGTCTCGGCCGTTTTGGGAACCTGGAACCCAGACCGGTCGTCGGGCAACAAGTAGACGCGTGCCCGCGTCTCCGAGGTGGGTACCTTGCCCTGAACGGTGGCGCCGTCAAACGCGACGACTGCCTCAAGACCGGACAGGGGGCTATCCGCGGAGACAAGGATTTCGGGGCTCGCAAGCGACCATCCTCCCAAGCGCAACGCCTTAAGATAGGCGCCGGAGGGAAGGCCGACTAATTCGACGCGGTATTGCGCCGGGGACACGCGGTCGACCGTAAATTGACGGCCTGTTGCGATCTGGCCCTCATGCCGCGGCCACCATTGGGGCAGTCCCACCGCGGAGAGTCGAGGACTCCATTCCGTCACATCGACCCCCTCCGGAGGGTTCTCCAGAACGATCTGTCCGGTGACCGGCTGTTGAATGCCGACAGTCAGGCGCAACTCGTCGAGACTACGGTCGCGAAGAGAGACGCGAGCCTGTGACACTTCGCCCTTTGTGCCGCCTCGCTGGACGATAAGAATGTACTCTCCGGAGGATAGGCCGCGGAGCACAAAGCTGCCGTCCGCCGATGCGCGCGCCGTTTGCGGAAGCGTGACGCTGTACGGACTGTCGTGCTGCACCGCCGACACAACACAACGCGTGCACGGGCCTTCGGCGGACGCATCCCAGACAACGCCTACGATCCTGTAATTTTGACCGCGATGTATCTTCAGGTCCCCACGCGCAACCTCAGCCCCCCAATTGACCTCGACCGGCAGCGCCTGAGACGGGGACGCCGCTCCGGAGTAGTAGGCCACCGGCACACCTGCGTAATACTGTCCCGACGGGCCTCCCGCGCGGGGAGGCGCCACCTGGAGGACATACTTCCCGCCGGGCAAGTCAAAGAGCCGGTATTCGCCCAGGTCGTTGCTTTCTGCCCTGCCAACCAGCGACAGAGTTGCTCCCGTCATCTGGTTGACGACCGCATAGGCACGGACTTCCGCACCGTAGACGGGCTCGCCGTCCCAGTCGACGACGCGTCCGCTAATCGCACCGGCAGGCAAAAGGGCGGGCGTCAGCCTCGTGGTTGCGGTGCTATCGGGGAGGATCGTTATCAGACCGCCCGCTTCGAGGGTCTGGTGCCCGGTTTTCGATACGGTCAGTTGATACTGGCCGGGCGGCAGCCCGGAGAAACTAAAGCTGCCGTCGGGACCACTTGTCGTTCTGGAGGAATTCTGTGCGGCGTCACGCGGCCTCAGGATGACAACAGCGCTCTTAAGCGGCTCTCCCGTGGTGGCGGACCGGACGATACCGGCCACCTGGATCTGGGGCTGCGCGAAAGCACTGGCACAAGAAAGGATGAAGCAAACTGCGAGAATGGATTCAGTTACCGAGCCGCTCCCTGCGGGCTCTTTCAGCACCCTGTTCGACTCGTCGTTCATGGGGCGGCCTTCAAATCGATCTCGACTTCGCTTGACGGAGCGATGGGAATAATTCTGGACTGGCAGCCGGCTTGCTCCCAGTTTGCCTCTTCCTCGGCTCGTTGTGGCGCGATGTCGGTCCAGGCGCAAATCCGATAGTCCCCTGGGATGATCTTGCCGAACAGGAAACGGCCAGCCTGGTCGCTTTGGACTGAGTATTCGCCTCGATCACCCTGCAAGGCGACTCTGGCATTCGGAAGGGGGCGGCTAGTCGTAGGATCAAGGATCACACCGTATACCTGGCTCTGATCGGCCGCGGCAATCACCGTCAATTGATTCACGCCCGGCGAAATCACGATCTCCTTCGGGGATTGCACCTCGCCCGTCGTCTTGACTCCCTTGACATAAAATTGCGTGGAATCCGTATCGACTCGATAGGTCCCCGGCCGCATGCGGGTCACTTCGAATTCACGGCTGGCTCCGCGCAGCCCGGTCCATCGGTAGCCGAATCCCTCCGTCGACGTGAAGCGGATTCGGGCGCCCTGGGGAAGCTTCCCAGCGGCGACTTCCACGGTCCCCGTGGCGGTAGCCGGAGCAACCGGCTGCAGGTTCAGTCCCTCAGTATCGCCGGCGACGTCGATGACGTCCATGAAGTAGTCGGCGCGTTCCCCTGTCCCTCGTGGTACGGCGGCGGCGTCCGCGCGATACCGGCCGGCCGCCACAGAATCGAATTGAAAGCGGCCGTCCGGCCCGACGCTCGCCTGGAGCGCTCTCGC
The DNA here is from genome assembly GCA_016880505.1 of Bryobacterales bacterium. Classification (GTDB taxonomy): domain Bacteria; phylum Acidobacteriota; class Terriglobia; order Bryobacterales; family Bryobacteraceae; genus JAEHDI01. The sequence continues at coordinate 3,073 of JAEHDI010000636.1, forward strand.
GGAACCGCTCAGCGCGCGAATAGAGACCCAGGTGCGGTAGCCCTCGCCATACGGGATACCCGAGACACTGCCCGCTACACGGTATGAATCCCGACCGCCCAGAGTCAGCACCAGGTCCGTGATTTCTCCGCCTTCAGCGACGTTCACGGTCCTGGTGAGGAGCTCGTCCCCGCCGCCCAGCACACGTTTGCGGATGGTGACCGTGCATGAGCCCCCATTCAGACCTGCAATCCGGAAGCGGCCCTTGTCGTCAGTTGTAGCCGTCAAAGGCTTGCCGGCGGATTCCTCTGCTCCCGTCTGGCGCACGGAAACAATAGCTCGGCTGACCGGTTCGTTCAGCGCGTCGACGACCACGCCGGCCAAGACGGCGCCGCGGGAGAGCTCGAAGTCCAGGCCGGTCTGCCGGCAACCGCCGGAACAGTCCAGGATGGCGTGAGAACCAGAGCGACCGGCAGCCTTCCGGGTCAGGTAGCCTAGCTTAGCGGCTGAAACTGTATAGCGATCCTGGGGCAGGTTGACGAACCGGTACTGGCCGTTGGCGTCCGAACGGGTGGTTGCCAGAATCTCTCCACCGGATGCCGCGATGGACACGAACGCCCGAGGCAGTGGACGAACCTGCTCGCCCGATTTTTCGTAGACAACTCCCTGCACCGAGCCTAACTCAGCGGCTGCGCCCGGGTGCGCGGACCACAACACCACCGCCGCAGTTGAAACGAACAAAAGCGGGTTCATCAGCCGTCGGGTGTAAACGAAAACTCTGCCATCCACAGTCTACTTCGGTTGAAGCTGGCCGGTGACAGGCACAACAAGCCTGGGGACCTCGGGTTCGTTGGTTTCGATGAGGATGTTGCCCTTGATGTCGCCCGGTTGTGCGGCCTCCGGATCGAACCAGATCGTATTTTCGTACCGGTCGCCCTTAGGCCCGCGCTCTGAGGTGATTCTCAGAAAGGGAACGTCCGAGGTGACCCGGGCTTGAAACTGGTCCGTACCGTCCCGGTAAACCATCAGGATCTGTGCGCGCCTCCTGGCCAGTCCGGGATCGCCTCGAATCTCGCTTAGGGGATAACGCCCCATGAAGACCGAATCGGGAAACGCGTAGACTTTTTCGAGCACGAGCGTATTCACAGGAATCCGCAGAACCGGTGCGTCCTCGAGATTCGTCTTGAGTTCCAAAATGTCGTGCTGCTTGCCCGCCGCCCCCTCGCCTTTGAGCGAAACAACAAGGCGGAAACGCTTTCCCTCCTCCAACGTCTCGACGCGGGCCGTGAACCGCTTGCTGGGATTGACGATATCGCCGATCTTTAGGGGTGCGGGACGGCGATTGGTGATCTCGATGGTGGCTTCCTTCACCGCCCCGCGGGTCACTCTGGTGAAGATTGCCGGCAAGGGGTCATACTTGATGCCCTCGACGGGCGTGTAACCTCGAATCGCGACCTGCCCCTGACCTGCAAGGTGGCCCAGGGCGGCGGTGAGCAGTAGGGCAGACAGAACATGCTGCGAGCCAGAGAATCGCATTATCACGGGAAAAGCGGGGCCCGAGAAATCTCGGGACCCCGCATGTAAGTGCTCCGTTTACTCTTCTCAGAGTAGCCTGTTGGGGCCGCAGTCGTAGAGGGGATCATCCTCGACGTCACAGAAACGGATCTGCACGATACGGTTTCCGTGGTTGTCGTACTCCCAGTAGTACGTTTCGAGCTGTTCAATATTGAAGATCCACTCGTTGTTGAACGAGATGTCGCCCGCGTCGATTCCGTTTCCATCGAGATCGATAGTACCGCTTGCGCGGAAGAGACTCGTGATGTTTTCCGTCTTGGGCTGGCCATTCTTGCCCGCCAAGGTGAAGTCTACGACGCCCAACTCACAGGAGGGAACCCCGGTGAGGTCGCAGCCTATGCAACTTGCGTCAAATTCGCAAAACACGTCGATGGTCGAGTTGCCCCCCGGATTGTTGCCAAGCGGCGTCGCATAGACGTTGAAGCAGACGTCGGGATCAAGGTGTGTTGCCGTCAGGTTATCGCACGGGACTAGCAGCGCCGCTGAGCCGTCGGTCCCATCCGCGTCCAACACGTCGAACGTTGTCCCACAATCCAGATCGCCATTGGTGACGAGGAAACCGCGGGCATCGACGGTGGCGTCCGTATCGCCTGTCATGAAGATATTCGTTTTTCCGTTAAGTGGCACGAAGATCCGGTGACCGTTATTGCCGTCCATGTCGGGGTTCTTCTCTTTGGTCCCGATGATGTTGAATTGGTACTCCTTGTCCCCAGGACAGGGATTTGCGTTTTGCGCGAGGGCGAGTCCGGCAACAAGGCCGAAGACTAACCCCAGAATCAGAAGCCTCTGCATCTTTCTCCTCTCCTCTTCCGCTGAATTTCTGCCAGTACCTCACCGGGAAGCAGCCCGAACTGCCGAGTGAGCGCCCCAGCGGATGCTAACAGTCGAGCCCGCGACTCTAGAACACCGAATCACGCGCGAACTCAACTCTAAGGCATAAGGGTGGAGAAGATCAAGAGGGTTTCATCCGAAAAAGTACTAGTTCGCTCTCAATTCTAACAGTTTGTTATGGTACGGCATGTACCCATGTTACCGGCATCGCGGCGGTGCTCCCGGCGTGTGAACCGTCCGCGACATCACAACTTTCGCTGCCGCCGCGCTCAAGACGACGGGATTCTCCGCCACCGCACTTGCATTCGCACCCCGTTTTGAGGCAATCTGAGAGGTTTTCCGTCCCATCGGATCATTTCATGCGCGTAAGGATTCTTTACCACGATCATTGCTTTGACGGAGCGGCCGCCGCGGCGTTCTTCAGCCGCTTTCTCGAAGGCGCCTTCCATCCCGACGCCGAGTTTCACTTCACCGGACTCGCGCACAAAGCATCCCAGCTTTTCGACGACAGCATGTTCGACGGAGACGAGAACGCCATCGTCGACTTCAAGTACTCCCCGCATCCGAAGCTCACCTGGTGGTTCGACCACCACCAAAGCGCGTTCCTTCAGCCCGAGGACGAGGAGCACTTCCGCCAGGACCGCAGCGGCAAGAAAATGTGTGACCCCAGTTTCCGAGGGGCCGCCGGCGTCGACGGTCTGCGCCTCGCTCGGCGCCGCGCCGGCGGCGGACGCCGCGACCGAGTACCTGCCCTGCGCCAGTCCCTCGACGCGGAACGCGCCGGTCGCGTCGGACGTGACGCGCCCGAGACCGTCGATGAACCACGACGACTCGATCTCCCCGTCGGTGACGAGCCCGGCGACGACCGTCGCTCCCGACTTCGGCCGCCCGTCGAACGTCACGACGCGGCCCGTGATCACCGCGCCGAGCTTCAGCGTCGCGTCGATCCTCGTCGGCCGGCCTTCC
>JAEHDI010000637.1 GCA_016880505.1 Bryobacterales bacterium
CTCCGGCGTCCGGAATCGCGAAGATTCCGCCGCCGGCTAATCCTTTTTCAACAGCTTCACGATCCGCCCCCGCGTCCTGTCATGCGGCGACAGCTCAACCAAAACCTTGTCCTGCGGCCGCACGCGAACAAAATTCGCGGCGAGCGCTCCCGGCGCGTGCGCGATCACCTGAGCCAGGTTCGCCAACTGCAGCCGGAAGGCCGCGTTCGGCAGCAACTCTATCACCACCGCCTCAACCGCTCGGCTGTCGCGCCGGACCGGGTCCTGCTCCGACTCCGTCATTCCAGGGGGGCCTCAGGACCTCGTAAGCACCCACGGCCCATTCGATGTGACGGCCACGCAGTGCTCGAAGTGTGCCGAGTATTCTCCGTCCCGCGTCGCCGCGGTCCAGCCGTCTTCCAGAATCCGGGTATCGGCCTTTCCCGCGTTCACCATCGGCTCGACCGCCAGCACCATGCCTTCCTTCAACCGCGGATTCTCGTTCTTCCGGTCCACATAGTTCGGGACCTGTGGCTCTTCGTGAAGCTGCGTACCAATGCCGTGCCCCACAAACTCGCGGACGATCGTAAAACCGTTCGCCACAACGTGGCGCTCCACCGTCCCGCAAACATCAAACAGCCGATTCCCCGGCCGGACCTTGTCGATCGCCAATTCCAACGCATTCCGGGTCACTTCGATCAGCCGTTTCGTCCTCTCGTCCACTTCACCGACCGGAACGGTTACCGCCGAGTCGCCGAAGTAGCCATCGAGTTCCGCGCCCATGTCGATCGAAACCACGTCGCCCTTGGCTAAAATCCTCTTCGCCGACGGCATCCCGTGCACCACTTCGTCGTTCACCGACGTGCAAAGCACAAACGGATACTTCTTTCCGATGGCCGGCACATAGTAGCCCTTGAACGCAGGCCGGGCGCCCGCTTCTTGGATCATCTTCTCCGCTTCGACCTCAAGATCGAGCGTGCTCACTCCCTCGCGGACCATTGAGGACAACCGTTCGAGCACCTGACATACCAGCATTCCGCTGCGGCGCATCTTCTCGAGCTCGGCCGGAGTCTTGCGGACGATCATGACTTCCCAACCAGCCTGCGGATCTCCGCGGCGATCGTTTCCGGCGCCGCGTCGCCGCCTTCCACTTCGTAAAACCTCGGACAGGTCCGCGCGAAATAGTCGAGCACCGGACGGGTCTGCCTCTCGTACGCCTCCAGTCGCTGGCGTATCACCGGCTCCCGGTCGTCTTCGCGCACAATCAACCTTGCGCCATCCCGATCGCACACCCCTTCAGTTTTCGGCGGGTTCGACGCCAGATTGTACAACGTTCCGCACTTCGGACACTGCCGGCGGCCTGACAGACGAGCGATAATCTTATTGTAATCCACCCTGAGGTGGACCACCACTTCAGCGACTCCTCGCGCCCGCAGCAACCCGGTCAGTTTGTCTGCCTGCTCGAGCGTCCGGGGATATCCGTCCAACAACACTCCCCCGTCGGTGTCCGGCCGGCTGATCCGCTTCTCGATCAGTCGATTCACCAGGTCGTCCGGCACGAGCCTTCCGGACTGCATGATGGCCTTGACCTCCCGGCCAATTTCGTCGTCGGCCTGCACGTGTTCCCGCAGCATGTCACCGGTCGAGACATGCGGAATTCCAAGGGACGCCTGCAAAATCTTCGCCTGCGTGCCCTTCCCGGAGCCGGGCGGACCGAACAGCACCAGAGCGACCTGGCTATTGTTACCTGCGGACATGAACAGAGACGCTTGCAAACACTCCGGGACCTGCCCCGATCTAGAAGACGCTTCGGCGCCCGCGGATTCTGCCGGCACGAGGCGTGAATCCCTCGTAGTGGCGCATGATCAACTGCGCCTCGATCTGGTTTACCGTATCCATAGCGACGCCGACCACAATGAGCAGGGACGTGCCGCCAAAGTAAAACGTGACCCCGAGACCGTCCAGCAGCCAGCGGGGGAAATGCGCGTCAATCCAGTTGCCGGCCAGCGGCAGGTGCTGCAAGGCGATCCCGGAGATCATGATCTGCGGGATCAGGCACAGCAGCGACAGATACAAGCCTCCGACCATGGTGATCTTGGTCAGGATCTTGTTCATGTAGTCGGCGGTGGGCTTGCCGGGCCGGATGCCCGGGATGAACCCGCCGTACTTCCGCATGTTATCCGCTGCCTCGTTCGGGTTAAAGATGATGGAGACGTAGAAGTAGCAGAAGAAGATGATGCCGGCGACGAATAGCACGACGTAGAGCGGCTCCCGGTTTCCCATCGCCGAGAGCATTCCACTCAACCACGGATTGTTCTTTACGAACGGCACCAACGCCAGCGTCTGCGGAAACGCCAGGATCGACGAAGCGAAGATCACCGGAATCACGCCCCCGGCATTGACTTTCAACGGCAGATGCGTCGCCTGGCCGCCCATCATCCGGCGCCCGACCACCCGCTTGGCATACTGCACCGGGATTCGCCGTTCGCCGCGCTCGACGAGCACGATGAAGGCCACAACCGCCACCATCACCGCCAGGATAATGGTAGTCTGAATCGCGTTCCACTGCCGCGTGACGAAGACGTTCGTATAGATCTCACTGATCGCTTTGGGCAGACCGACAACAATACCCGCGAAGATGATCAACGACATCCCGTTGCCGATCCCCCGGTCGGTGATTTGCTCGCCGAGCCACATGATAAATGCGGTCCCCGTGGTCAGCGTCAGCATCGTCATCAGGATGAAGCCCAAGCCCGGGTTCAGCACAAAATTCCCCTGGCTTGTCTGGAGGGCGGTGGCGATACCGAACGACTGCATCATCGAGAGGCCGATGGTCAGGTAGCGCGTCCACTGGGTGATCTTCCGGCGGCCGAGCTCGCCTTCCTTCTGTAATTTCTCAAGGGTCGGGATTACGACCGTCAGTAACTGAAGGATGATCGAGGCCGTGATGTACGGCATGATTCCCAGGGCGAAGATCGTGAGCCGCCGGAACATGCCGCCCGAAAACAGGTCGATAAAGCCGAACAGCGTACCCTGGTTCTGTTGGAAAAACTCCTCAAGGCGTAAGGCGTTGATGCCCGGGGTGGGGATGTGCCCGCCGATCCGATAGACCGCTAGCAGGCCGAGGGTGAACAGGACGCGCCTGCGAAGGTCCGGGATACGGAAGACGTTCGCGATGGCCTCGAAGAACTTGTTCATACGCTCACTCGCCTGCCGGCTGGCGCCGGCCGATCACTTCCGCGCTGCCGCCGGCCGCCTGGATCTTCTCCAGAGCCGACTTCGAGAACAGGTGCGCCCGCACGCTGATCTTTCGGGTCAGCTCGCCCGCACCCAAAATCTTCAACCCATCACGCAGGTTCTTGACCGCGCCCATTTCCACGAGGCGATTCGGATCGAAGGCGTCCCCCTCCAGCTTTTCAAGCTGGCCGACGTTGACGATCGCGAATTCCTTCCGGAAGATGTTTGTGAAGCCGCGCTTCGGGAGGCGCCGGTGAAGCGGCATCTGTCCGCCCTCGAACCCGCGCATCAGCCGGAAGCCGCTGATGGAGTGCTGTCCCTTTTGGCCGCGAGCCGAGGTCTTGCCGGTGCCGGAGCCCATGCCCCGTCCAACACGTTTCTTGGCGTGCTTCTGCCCGGCAGGGGGTTTCACTTGACTTAGGTTCATAGGGATCGTTTCCTCACTCAACCACTGCCAGCAGGTGCGGCACTTTGGCCACCATTCCTCGGAATCCGGGGTTGTCCGGCCGTTCGACGACCTGGTTCATCTTCCGAAGGCCCAGAGCACGAACGATCTTCTTGTGTTTCTCCGGCGTGCAGATCGGGCTGCGCACCAGCTTGATCTTGATCTTTTCCGCCATAACCAAGCTTTCCAGTCACTCGTCCGCCGCGGCCGGGCCGCGGCGAGCCTGATACTACAAACTCTCCACCGGGATGCCTCGCAGATCGGCTACTGCGCGCCGGTCGCGCAACTTCTCGAGCGCGTCGATCGTCGCCTTCACGACATTGTGAGGGTTATGCGAGCCGATCGACTTTGTCAGCACGTTCGGGATTCCGACCGCCTGGATCACGGCTCGTACGGGACCCCCCGCAATCACGCCCGTGCCCTCGGGAGCCGGCTTCAGTAAAACCATTCCGCTGCCGAACTTGCCCAACACAACGTGCGAAATCGTTGTCGGAAGAACATGGACCTTGCGCAGATTCTTCTTCGCCGCTTCGATGCCCTTCTTTATCGCCGCCGGCACCTCCTTGGCTTTTCCGGTGCCGAAGCCGACGATCTTTGCGTCCGGATCGCCGACCACGACGAGGGCGGAGAAACTCAGATTCTTTCCACCTTTGACCACCTTGGTGACGCGATTGATCGAGACGACCTGTTCCTTCAGATTCAGGTTCTGCGGGCTGATCCGCTTTGTCGGTTTCGTTGCCATGCCCCTAGAACTCCAATCCCGCTTCTCGCGCGGCCTCGGCCAGAGCTTTCACGCGCCCGTGGTAGAGGTAGCCGCCGCGGTCGAAGACGACCCTGCGAATGCCTTTTCCGATTGCCCGCTCGGCAACCAGCCGGCCGACCGTCTTTGCACCGGCGACATTGCCGCCGCCGGCGACGCCCGCTCCCTTGTCCGCGGACGAGGCCGACACCAGCGTGCTGCCGGACGCATCGTCGATGACCTGCACGTAAATGTGATGAATGCTGCGGAAGATGCACAGCCTCGGCCGTTCCTGCGTGCCATGCACCTTGCGGCGGATCCGCTTGTGAATACGAAGCCGATTCTGATTCTTCGACGTTCTCTGGATCATTTGGCCCCCGCACCGGTCTTGCCGACCTTCTTGCGCAACGCTTCGCCGGTGTACCGGACGCCCTTGTTCTTATAGGGCTCGGGCGGCCGCAGGGCGCGGATGTTGGCCGCGACCTGGCCCACAAGCTGCCGGTCGGCGCCGCTGATTACGATATGCGTCTGCTTGTCGATTTTGAGGTCGATCCCTTCGGGCAGCAGCACCTCGATCGGATGCGAATAACCAAGGGAGAACGTGGCGATTCGTCCCTTGACGTCAGCCCTGTAACCGATACCGACGATATCCAGCTCCTTGGCGAAGCCTTTGGAGACGCCCTGCACGGCGTTCGATGCCAGCGCCCGCGTCAACCCGTGAAATGCGGCATATCTGTCAGCGTCGCGGGCGATGTGCAGAGTGGCGTCCTCCTGCCGCGCGTGAATGCCGTCCGGAAGGGGGACTGTGAGCTTGCCCTTCGGACCTTCGAACAGCAGCATCTCGTCGATCTGGACCTTGACGCCTTTTGGCAACGAGATCGGCTTTTTTCCAACTCTCGACATGACTTATTACCTCAGTGCCTGGCCAAAGGAGCCTTGCGGCCGCCTACCAGACCTGACAAAGAATCTCCCCTCCCACGCCTTCCTTGTGCGCCTTGCGGCCGGTCATCACGCCGCGTGGGGTCGTCAGTATGTTGATGCCCAAGCCGCCGAGGACCCGCGGAATCTCCTTGCGGCCCACGTACACCCGGCAGCCGGGGCGGGACACTCGCTCAATGTTTGAGATCACCGGTTGGTTCTCGGGCGTGTACTTCAGGTATATCCGGACGAGTCTCCGGGCGCCCTCCTCGGCCATCTTGTAGTTAGCGATATAGCCCTCGTCCTTGAGGATCTTGGCGATATCGACCTTCAGCCGGGAGGCGGGCACATCCACCTTCGTGTGGCGCGCGCCCAGGGCATTCCGGACTCGCGTGAGCATGTCGGCGATCGGATCCGATGTCATCCTTACCTTCCCCTCCTCACTTACCAGCTCGACTTGATGACGCCGGGGATCTCCCCGGCGAGCGCGAGCTGCCGGAAACAAATCCGGCAAATGCCGAACTTGCGCAGATATCCTCGTGGCCGGCCGCACCGGAAGCAGCGGTTACGGTGACGGCAGCGGAGTTTCGGTATCTTCGCGGTCTTCGCCTTCAGCAGCCTGCGGTCCTTTGCGATCTTTGCGGTGGTTGCCATCAGATGTGTCCTTTCTCCGTTACTGGCGGAACGGCATACCAAGGTGCTTCAGGAGCGCAAGCCCTTCGGCGTCCGACCCGGCGGTGGTCGTGATGCAGACGTTCATGCCCTTGATCTTTTCCACCTTGTTGTAATCAATCTCCGGAAAAATCAACTGGTCTTTCAGGCCGAGCGTGTAGTTGCCGCGCCCGTCGAAAGACTTGGTCGACACCCCGCGAAAGTCGCGGACTCGGGGCAGGGCCACGTTGACCAGGCGGTCCAGGAACTCGTACATGCGCTCGCCGCGCAGGGTAACCGTGCATCCGATCGACATTCCCTCGCGGAGCTTGAACGCCGCGATCGACTTCTTCGCCTTGGTGATAATGGGCCGCTGTCCGGCAATCAGCGCCAGCTCGGAGACGGCGCCGTCAAGCAGCTTCGGGTTTTGCGTTGCCTCCCCGAGGCCGATGTTCACTGAAATCTTGGCGAGCTTCGGCACCGCCATGACGTTCGCGTAGCCGAACTCTTTGACTAGCGCCTGCACGACGTTCTTCTTGTAGTGCTGTTTCAATCTGGCAGCCATAGGCCTGTTTCTCTACTGGTCCATCGCTTCATCGATCCGCAAAATCAACTCAGCGATGTTTCCTTGTTTCATTCCCCTACTTCTTGTCGAGCGGCGCGCCGCACTTCCGGCACACGCGCGTACGCCGTGCTTTGCCGCCGGTCGCATCGACTTTGTGAGCAATCCGCACCGGCCCGCAGGCCGGGCATACGATCATCACGCTGGACACCGCAATCGGGCCCTCGCGTTCGGCGATGCCGCCCTTGATCTGCCGCGACGGGTTCGGACGGGTATGGCGCTTAACCATCATCACGTGCTCGACAAGAAGTCTGCCCTTGCGGCGGTCCACGCTGAGCACGCGGCCCTCTTTTCCCTTGTCGCGGCCCGCGATCACACGCACAATGTCGTTCTTCCTGATCTCGACCCGCACCTTCGGGGCTTCCTGACGCTGTTTCCGGCTCGTCATCGTCGCCATCAAATCACCTCCGGCGCCAGCGACACAATCTTCATAAACCGCTTGTCTCGCAGTTCCCTGGCGACAGGGCCGAACACGCGGGTCCCCACCGGTTCATTGACATCCGTTACCAGAACGGCCGCGTTGCTGTCGAAACGGATGTAGGTCCCATCCTTGCGTCGCGTTTCCTTGCGCATGCGAACGATCACGCAGCGGACGACCTTGCCCTTCTTGATCTGGGAATCCGGAGCGGCTTCCTTCACGCTGGCCGTGATCACGTCGCCGAGGCCTGCCCGCAGGCCCTTGTCGCCGCCGCGGGGCAGGATGCACTGAACCTTTCGAGCGCCGCTGTTGTCTGCCACTTCGAGCAGGGTTCGCATTCCGATCATGACTTCTTCTCCTGACCCGGAGATTTCTCCGCGACGCCCGCGCCGGCGAACGTATCCAGGGTCTCTGGCTCCACTCCCACCTGGACCGCACGGCGGAGGACCTCAGCTAGCCGCCAGCGCTTCAACCGGCTGAGCGGCCGGGACTCGATAATCCGCACGCTGTCTCCAAGGCGGGCCATTCCCGCCTCGTCGTGCGCGTGAAACTTCTTTCGGCGCGTAACAATTCGCTTATATAGAGGGTGCTGCACGCGCCGGGTCACTTCCACGACGATCGTCTTCGCCGCCTTGGTCGAAACGACCTGGCCGACCTTCTCGTTCCTGCGGGTCTCCCCCTTCGCCTTGGCCATAGCTCGGTTACCTCTTTTCGGCCGGCGCACCCGCCGACGCACTCTCGCGCTCGCGCAGGACCGTGAGCATTCTGGCTCGGTCCTTCCGAAGAACGCGGTATTTTTTCAGCCCTTCGGTCTGGCCCATCGAGAACTGGAAACGGAGACGGAACAACTGCTCCGTCATTTCCCGAAGCTGGCCTTGCAGTTCGTTTGTGTCCAGATCCCGGACTTTTTCCGCTTTCATCGTTCTCTCCTCTCAGCCCGCCTGACGCGCCACCAGCTTGCACGGAATCGGCAGCTTGTGCGCCGCCAGCTTCATGGCTTCCTCGGCCACCGCGAACGGCACGCCTTCCATCTCGAACAGAATCCGCCCGGGCCGGATTACGGTGACCCACTGCTCCGGAGCTCCCTTGCCCTTTCCCATGCGGGTCTCGGCCGGTTTCTTCGTGATCGGCTTGTCCGGGAAAACGCGGATCCAAACCTTGCCGCCGCGCTTGATGAAACGAGTCATCGCGACGCGGGCAGCTTCGATCTGGCGGTCCGTCACCCAGGCGCACCGTGTCGCCTTGAGCCCGAAGTCGCCAAAAGCGAGCTGGGAGCCGGTCCAGGCCTTGCCCTTCATGCGGCCTCGCTGCTGCTTTCTGTACTTGACCTTCTTCGGCATCAACATGGCGTTTTACCTCCGGGCTATCCTACTTGGCGGCCCCGCCGGACGGGGGCTCGTTCGATCCGGTTCCGGGCTCCTTCTCGGGGACGGGTGCTTCCGGGCGATCCGGTTGGGTTTCTTTCACTTCCTGCTTCCACGACGGTTGAGGCGGCGCCAGCGGTGGGATTACGGGGCCCGTCGAGGCCCTCGCTGGCTGAGGCAATTCACCTGGCGCTGCCTGTACAGCCGGACCGGCCGGCTCGGGAGGAGGAGCAGCTTGTGCCGGCGGCGGCGTCCTGCGCTCGCGTCGGTCACGCGGCGGGGTGCGCCGCGGTTCCGGCTCTCCCAGCAGCGATCCTGGCCGCATTTGGCCCTCGAGGATCTCTCCCCTGTAAACCCAGGTTTTGATCCCGATCACGCCATACGTCGTATAAGCCTGCGCGAAACCGTAGTCGATGTCCGCCCGCAGCGTGTGCAGGGGCAACTGGCCCTGCAAGTACCATTCGCTCCGGGCGATTTCCGCGCCGTTCAACCGTCCTGAGACGCGGACTTTGATGCCCTTGCAGCCGAAGCGCAAGGCGGAATCGACGGCTTTCCGCATCGCCCGGCGGAACGCAACGCGCTTCTCGAGCTGGAGGGCGATCGATTCGGCCACAAGCTGAGCGTCCAGCTCGGGCTTATGCACCTCCTGGATGTCGATAAAGACATCGCGTTTGGTCCGCTTCGCCAGTTCCAGCTTGAGCTTCTCGATCTCGGCGCCTTTGCGTCCGATGATGATCCCCGGCCGCGACGTGCGGATCGTGACCCGCAACTTGTTGCCGGGCCTGTCGACTTCGACCGAACTGACGCCCGCCGCCTTCAGCCGGCTGCGGAGCGACTCCTTCAGATCGAGGTCTTCCTTGAGCAGTTTCTTGTAGTCGTGCGTGGCGAACCAACGGGACCGCCAGGTCTTGGTGAAACCGAGCCGAAATCCGTATGGATGAACTTTCTGTCCCATATCTACCGTTCCGTGGTCTTCATTTCTCCGCCACCGTCACGGCAATGTGGGCCATTCGCCTCTGGTAACGGTAGGCTCGGCCCATGGGCGCCGGGCGGATCCGCTTGGCGCGGGGCCCTTCATTGACGTACGCTTCGCGGATTACGAGCTTGTCGACATCGACGTCGGTGGACCGGTTCTGCGCGTTGGCGATGGCCGAGCGCACTACTTTCTCCACCAATGGCGCGACCCGCTTGTTGGTCGCCCGCAGCAAATTCAGGGCCTCGCCGGCCTGCCGGCCCCGGATCAGATCGACCACCAGGCGCGCTTTCTGCGCTGAAACCCGAATGTATCTTGCTTCCGCTCTCGCTTCCATGTCTCTCGCTTGTGGCTCACCGCCTGCTGCATCCGCCGTCCAGGCGGCTGACTGCGCGCCACATGCCTCCTTCTTACGCGGGCTTCGACGACTTCTCGCTCGCCGCCTTGGCCGCGTGGCCCTTGAAGGTACGCGTGGGCGAAAATTCGCCCAGTTTGTGCCCGACCATGTTCTCCGTGATATACACCGGGATAAACTTCTTCCCGTTGTGCACGGCGATCGTGTGCCCGATGAACTCGGGCAGGATTGTTGTGCGCCGCGACCAGGTCCGCACGACCTTCTTCTCGTTCTTCGCGTTCAGCGCCTCCATCTTGCGAACAAGATGGTCATCACAGAACGGTCCCTTGTGTACAGAACGGCCCATAAGCTATCTCTTTTTCGACTTACGCGTTACGATCCACTTCTCGGTCCGCTTGTTGTTGCGCGTCTTGAAACCGCGGGTCGGTTGCCCCCACGGAGTTACCGGGTGACGTCCGCCCGAAGTCTTTCCCTCGCCCCCGCCGTGCGGATGATCTACGGGGTTCATCGACACGCCCCGGTTGTGTGGCCTGCGTCCGAGCCACCGCTTCCGCCCGGCCTTGCCGAGAGACACGTTTTCGTGGTCGGTGTTGCCAACCTGTCCGATGGTGGCCATGCAATCCACCGGCACCTTCCGGACCTCGCCGGACGGCAGCTTCAGAAGAGCGAAACCGCCTTCCCTGGACACGAGTTGCACCTGCGATCCCGCCGCACGCGCCATCTGCCCGCCCTTGCCCGGCTTCAACTCGACGTTGTGAACAACGGTACCGGCGGGGATACTCTTGAGCGGTAGCGCGTTCCCGACGAGGATGTCCGCATCGGGGCCCGACATCACCGTACGGCCCACCTGTAACCCGAGCGGGCAGAGGATGTACCGCTTCTCGCCGTCGCTATAGTTCAGCAGGGCGATCCGCGCCGAGCGGTTGGGATCGTATTCGATAGCCGCTACTTTGGCGGGTACGCCTGCCTTGTCCCGTTTGAAATCGACAACCCGGTACGCCTTCTTGTGCCCGCCGCCGCGGAAGCGCGAGCTAATCCGCCCGTGGCTGGCGCGCCCACCGGAGCGCTTCTTGCCGGCAACAAGCGACTTCTCCGGCGTGTCCCTGGTGATCTCCTCGCGGGAAACCACCGACATGAAACGCCGGCTGGCCGTCGTCGGACGAAAACTCTTCATCGGCATGTCAGATCTCCGCGTACTCCGGCATTTTTTCGCCGGCCTTGAGCCGGACGTAAGCCTTCTTGGTGTCCGGACGATATCCCGTGAACCGGCCGCGCCGCCGCAGCTTGCCGGCGTTGTTTGCCGTCCGTACTTCCTCCACCTTCACCTTGAACAGCTTCTCGACGGCGGCCTTGATCTGGATCTTGTTGGCTTCGGGAGTGACCTCGAAACAGAGGGTGCGCTCGCCCTCCTTCTTCTCGACGCCCTTTTCGGTCACTATGGGCCTGCGGATGACTTCGTAGATGTTCATTTCGACAGGGCCTCCGACAGTTTCCGGGCCGCTGGCTCAGACAGCAGAACGCGCTCATGCTCGAGCAGGTGGTATACGGTGACGTCCTTCGTCGGCAGCAGCGTCACGCCCGGCAGGTTCCGGGACGCCAGCGCCAGGTTTCGGTTGTCCTCGTTGTCCACCAGCAGCACCGTCTTGCGGACCTCGAGGTTTCCAAGGACGGACCGCACGGATTTGGTCTTGTGGTCCGGCAGCGAGAACGCCTGTACCACCGTCATCTCGCCGTCGCGCAGCTTCGCCGTGAGAGCGGAACGCAAGGCGCCGAGCATCATCTTCCGCGGCAGACGGTAGCCGTAGTCCCGCGGCACCGGTCCGTGCACCGTGCCGCCGTGACGCCAGATTGGAGAACGGATGGAACCCATGCGGGCCCGCCCCGTTCCTTTCTGCTTCCACAGTTTCTTGCCGGAGCCTGAAACTTCCCGGCGCACTTTGGTCTTGGCCGTGCCGCTTCGTTGACCAGCCATGTATTGCCGCACGGCTTCATAAATCAACGCATCCTTGACGGGCGCGGCAAACACTTCGTCGGAGAGCTCAACCTCTCCGACCTTCTTATTGTTCAAGTCGACGACGTCCACCTTGGGCATGGCGTTCACCTCTTCGCGCGGCGGACTAAAACGTAGCCGCCGTTCGGCCCGGGGACGGCGCCCTTGACAATGAGCACGTTGTCCTCGGTATCCACGTCAATCACTTCCAGGTTCCGCACCGTGACGCGCTGCACGCCCATGTGTCCGGCCATGAGCTGGCCCGGCCAGACCCGCGAAGGGTAGCTCGATGCGCCGATCGAACCCGCCGCGCGGTGGAACATGGAACCGTGCGAGGCGTCGCCGCCGCCGAAGTGATGGCGCTTCACGAGACCAGCGAATCCACGCCCTTTACTCACTCCGATGACGTCCACTTTGTCGGCCGGTTTGAATTGGTCGACCAGCACCCGGTCGCCGGTCTTGAGATCGTCGTCACCGGGCTTCAGGCGGAACTCGCGCAGGAACTTGACTCCCTCGCCGCCGCTCTTCTTCAGATGCCCGGCAACGGCCTTGGTCGTCCGCTTCGCCTTGGCGAACTCCATGAGGCCAAGTTGCACGGCATCGTAGCCGTCCGTGACCGGCGTCTTCCGCTGCACCACCACGCAAGGGCCCGCCTTGAGCAGCGTCACCGGTACAACCTGCCCATCCGGCCGGAACACCTGCGTCATGCCGATCTTTTTGCCAAGAATTCCTGGGCTCATAATTCCTCAACTGGCCTGTGGCATCCGTCCGCTAGCCGGCGCTTCCGCCGCCGCCAACGGCGCCGGGCCACGCACTATCTTTTTCCAAACGCTTTGATCTCCACGTCCACGCCCGCCGGGAGGTCGAGCTTCATCAGCGCATCAACCGTGTCCTGGGTCGGTTCCAGGATGTCCAGCAGCCGCTTGTGGGTCCGGATCTCAAACTGCTCTCGGGACTTTTTGTCCACGTGCGGCGACCGGAGGACCGTGTAGCGGTTCCTCACCGTCGGCAGCGGAATTGGTCCCGCCACCTGCGCCCCCGTTTCGCCGGCCGTCTTTACGATGGCCTTTGTGGACTCGTCGAGGATGCGGTGATCGTATGCCTTCAACCGAATTCGAATGCGTTCTCTGAGCATCGTGCCCTCTGTAGGGGCGCGCCGCCGGCGGACTCACGAGTGCGCCGGCGGCTTGCCTCTACTCCAAGACTTCCGTAACCGTACCGGCGCCGACGGTGCGCCCGCCCTCGCGGATTGCAAACCGCAAGCCCTTGTCCATCGCCACCGGCGTGATCAACTCCACCGTCAGGTTCACGTTGTCCCCGGGCATCACCATCTCCATGCCCTCCGGCAGCTTCGCCACTCCCGTCACGTCCGTCGTCCGAAAGTAAAACTGCGGCCGGTAGCCGTTGAAGAACGGCGTGTGCCGCCCTCCC